>JAZSOL010000177.1:0-1539 GCA_045536915.1 Clostridia bacterium | reverse complement strand
TATGTGTGTGAGTCAGAAAAGGCGGTTTTGGAATATGTTCCAAATAAGAGAGATTCCTACATATCCGCTACTGACGCAACGGTTATAACACCTTTGACGCCCGAATCTCCGCTTTATAAAAATGAAGCCGCAATGGATACTATGATTTCTGCGGGTTCTGCCGGCAACGGAAAATTAAGCGAAGCAGAACTTGAAAATTCCGGTATTCTTGAAAGCCTGATTTCAAAAGAAAACGGTGAGAAGCTTTTAAGAGATAACGAACTGCTTTCAGTTTCCTCAGATATGGAGCTTTCCGGTTTTAATACGTCATATGACTCCAAAACAAAGAAATATTATTATAACTATAATTTTTCTTATGAAAATCAAAGTGCATCGGCAACAATAGATGCTCAAAACGGCAACATCAGAAATTATTCTTATCATAATGATAAATATGAAGAAGTAGCAGAGGAACACACGGCACTTGCAAAAGGATATGTGCAAAAGCTTGCTCCCATGCACTATAAAGCCGATGATTCTCTTTCTTATAAATTTTCGCAATGCCAATCCGGAAACTATCGCTTTGCAAGATTTGAAAATGGAATCGAATGCGT
Source organism: Clostridia bacterium (assembly GCA_045536915.1). Taxonomy (GTDB): domain Bacteria; phylum Bacillota; class Clostridia; order UMGS1810; family UMGS1810; genus RGIG1828. Next base: position 946 of record JAZSOL010000177.1, on the reverse strand, counting down.
GAGTAATTCCATTTCGCTTTCTTTAAACAGCGAAAACAAAATTTCTCACTACTACATAAACCACGATGATGTTCAATTCGATTCCCCAGAAGGTATTTTATCTGAAACGGATGCGTGCGACAAACTTTTTGAGCTGTGCGGATATAAAATGTATTACTATCCGTCGTGTTCTCAAGAGGGAATGAAAGAGGCTGATAAGGCTCTTTTGATATATGATTTTGAATCTTCAACGCTCACTCTTGATGCGAAAAATGGCACACTTAAAACCTATGCCGAGGATGAACACACTATTGGTAACTACACCGACATTTCGGGTCATTATGCAGAAAATGTAATCCGCACTCTTTCTAAGTTTGGCATAGGTTTTGAAGAAGATGAATTCAGACCCGATGAGCTTATAACTCAGCAGGATTACGTTGTTCTCATAACATCGGCGCTCATTGGAAATGAGGGAATCATTCTTGCCAAAACGGCGCATAACTATTCTTATTATTTCAATCAGGCCATAAAAGAACGCATAATAGTTGAAGAATACGAAAAAACCCCTGAAGCAAATGTGTCGAGAGAGCAGGCTGCAGTGTATATGATAAGAGCTTTAGACCTTGACGAGGTGGCTTCGCTTGATGGAATATATGTCTGCGGATTTTCAGATGTAACAAATCACATAGGTCACATCAGCATTTTATCAGCAATGGGTGTTGTGAACGGCTACGGCGGAAAATTCAACCCCGACACAATGCTCACGAGAGCTGATGCAATGATAATGCTTTATAATTATCTTTCTGAATAATAAATTTTGAATTATCGGGGAGCTTAATCTGCAAAAACCATCCGGCGGCGGATAGGTTTTGTGAAATGGCAGGAATATCTATGTTTTTTTCTTCACTAGGGCTTCGGATTGAAGCCTATGGCTTTCAATCCTGCAGAATCGTTACGAAAAAAATCA
>JAZSOL010000093.1:0-8602 GCA_045536915.1 Clostridia bacterium | reverse complement strand
CAGTATATTGAACTTCTTAAGAGTGAAAACATTGAGCTTGTGTATCTCAATAATATGATAGATAACCACTTTATCAGTCTTCTTGAATATAAAAACCCTGATATCAAATTCAAAAGGGTAGACTCGTATGTGAGCGAAAGCCTTAAATCTGATGATTCTGATGAGGATACCAAAAAGAAAATCACAGATGTATTCACGCCTTATGCAGAAAATGCAAAAATAGACGTTCAGGCACTCAAATCCGAAAGCCTTTCAATGATGTTTGTTCTTTCCGAAGAAGCAAGAAGAATGGAAGAAATGAGTAAAATGTATGGTAACATGGGAATGATGAATCTCCCTAAATCCGAATCAACTCTCGTAATCAATAGCCTTAACCCGCTTGTTAAAAAGGTTGTTGAACTCGAAGACGGAGAGCTTAAAGACCTTATCTGCAAAGAAATGATAGATATTGCCAAGCTCTCACATAACACCCTCACCGGTGAAGATAAAAATGCATTTATTCAGAAAACAAATGATATTCTTATGAGATTGCTTTAATATTTTAATATGTAGACTCCTCTTAATCAAGCATGGATTAGGAGGAGTTTTTTGTTAACATAGGGAATGGATTTGTCCATTTCGTGCTATCTGTAGTACTTTGTAACATTTAAAATTTGATCATCGTAGGGTTCGGCGGTTTCCGACGAACCGTTTCCGGCACATCCTGAAGGCTGTGCCCTACGCATAAACATTAGCATTTGTGTGCCGTAGGGTCGATTCACGAATCGACCGAAATGTGCAAAACTGCGCGGGCAATTCGTGAATTGCCCCTACTATGCAACCTGTTTATTCGATTGTTAAACTCCCCTACAAATCAAATTTTTGCGATTGATTCAAAAAATGGGGAAACTCAAAATTCAAATATCTGATTGACATATATGAAAAAATATATTATAATTACATAAATTATGAATTACTATCGAAAAGCGAAGGTGTTAATTCAAGCATACTGTTAAGAATTTGTGAAAAATTAGATTGCGATATATCAGATATTGTATAGGTTGTAAAAGTCGTTGAAAAATAATCGAAGGGGGATTATGTATGAATTACGAATTAAAACATTATGATTTAAGTCTTGTGCGTTTTTCGGCTACAGAAGATACTAATACTCCTGAAATAAAAATTTTGTGGATAAATGAAGAAAAAAAAGACTTGCTCCCGCTTGAATGGGATTTAACTGATGAAGGATTGGCAAAATGGCTGAAACACAGAACTATACCCAAAAACCGTGCGTATGTGCATAATTTTTTGAGCAAGTGTGGACTTAACATCAATCGCCCTATGAAAATTATAAAGGTTTCAAAAGGACTTTCATTAAATGACTGCTATTGGGTAGTTGAGGAAGGCTTTGCAGGCACTTATGATAAATATAATTTATATGACAATCGTTTTAGTCAAGTGCTTGCTTTAATTGCATTTACGGGATATGGCAGCAGCGTAAGAACTTCTCTTGCTTCTTGCCCTGAATTTACAACAAATGGTATGCTCCCGAAATGTTGGAGAAGAAAAGATGGAAAGATTCTATTATACAAGGGCGGAACAATCGGAGCTTCAAATACAGGTAATGAGCCTTATTCAGAATACTATGCCGCACAAGTCGCAAAAGCGATTGGTGTAAATGCTATTGAATACGGACTCTCTCAATGGAAAGGCGAACTTTGTTCTACTTGTGAGCTTTTTTCATCAAAAGAGTATTCATTTTTGCCCGTAGGCAGAATTGTAACATCCGGCGGAATGAAAGCCGTCAGAGAATATTATGAAAAGCTCGGCAGAGAATTTGTTGAAGCATTAAATGATATGCTCGTACTTGATGCCGTTATTATGAATACAGACAGACACTTTGGCAACTTTGGTTTTATTATTGATAATAAAACAAATAAAATAGTTGCTCCTGCTCCTTTGTTTGACCACGGAAATGCACTCTTAAACTTTGCCGGACGCGACGATTTGGAAAATGACGAAGCATTAAAGGCTTATGCAGATACATTGTTACCTTGCGTTTATGATGACTTTATAGGAACCGCTAAAACCGTTCTTACACAAAAACATCGTGAAGGATTAAGAAAATTGCTCGGCTTTAAATTCAAGAAAAATTCAAGGTATAATTTGCCTGATAAACGCTTAAAAATGCTTGAAAAAATGATACAGATAAGGGCGAAAGAATTATTAAATACGTAATTTATAATTTGTAAACAGAAAGGATATCATCCAATGAAGAAAAATATAAACTCGGAGTATAACGGTCCGGTTAATTATCGTTTAAAGGCTACTATTTTAGAAGTTGTTGAAAATCAACTGACTTTAAGCGATTTACCGATTGTTAAAGAAACATTTGACAGACTATGTAAAAACGGCGATAGTGCACAGATAGCAAAGGAAAAGATTGCAAGCGTGCTACTTGAACAAATGTATGATGTTTTAAAAGATAACATCCCTTTTGATGAAATCAGATATGAAAAAGAATTAAAAATGAAATTGCTTTAATAAGTCAGCGCCCCCTTTCAAGCTTTGAAAGAGGGCGTTTTTGTTATTGTAAAGCCGTTTTATATATGCAATTAAACATTTGGTTATGTCTGAAATTCTATTTGTTCAAAATACTTTTCGGCGCTTCTCCGGTCTCTTTGAAATATGCCTTGTAAAAAGCCGAGTAATTTCCAAATCCCGATTCAATAGCCGCCTGAGATATATTCATTCCTTTTCTGCACAATTCCTTAACATTTGTTATACGCTTATGATTTATATATCCTGTCAGAGTGTAGCCGGTTTTAGCCTTAAAAATTCTGCACAGATAATATTTAGAAATAAAGTATTTATCAGCAAGCTCATCAAGGCTTATTTTTGAATGGAAATTGGTATTTATATGGGATATTATATCTCTCACGAGGTTCGATTTACCGGGAATATCGAATATGTTTTCGTTGTTATTAAGAATATGAAGCATCTCCAGAATACATCCTGCCACAGCCGGCACATGTATGTTCTTTAAATTTTCCGAATATTCCTTTATTCTCATAAATATATCATATATTCCGGATTCTTTAACCCATGCAGCACTTATCTTATTGTAGGTTCCGAAATCATATTTCATGAAAAAGTCCTCATAACATTCGCACTTGTATTTTTCAAAAAAACTTTTGTTGATCTGAATGCAAAATCTTCCGTATTCTCCGTCCGACATATGATGAATTCTGTGCATTTCGTTTGGTCTTGCAATAACCACGTCATTTGTCTCAATTGGGTAGACAGATCCCTCCGATATATATTCGGCATTCACAGCTATCAGAAGCATCAACTCATATAAATCGTCGTGACTGTGTAATCTGAAGGAATCTATATTTACTTTTTTGTCAAAAGTGCAATGCATAAAATAATCTACCATTTCAAATCACTCCTTGTCACATATAAATATATCACATCATATATATAATTTCAAGTCTAAAATGACAATATAGTAAATGTTTTAGTCAATATAGATGTTGAATAAGTGAAAAATTTGTGATATATTATACTTGGAGGTGTTTGTATGCATAATTTTATAATAAGCGGATTTTCTGATGAGATAGATCCGAACATAATCAAACAGTTTGAACATTTGAATGCTTTGGGAATCTCATATTTCGAACCCAGAGGAATCAATGGAAAAAATATTTCAGAATTAACTATAGAAGAAACAGAAGAACTTTTGTTGGCTATGAAAAAATATGGAATAAAAGCCTCTTCTATTGGTTCTCCAATTGGTAAAATCAAAATTACCGATGATTTTGAACCTCATATGGAAACCTTTAAAAATGTTGTGAGGGTTGCCAAAGCTCTTGATTGCAGATATATCAGAATGTTTTCGTTCTTTATGCCTGCCGGCGAAGACCCGGCTCTCTACCGTGACGAAGTTATATCCAGACTCAAAAAGCTTAAAGAATATGCCAAAGAGCAGGATGTTGTTTTGCTTCATGAAAATGAAAAGGATATCTATGGTGATATTGCTTCGAGATGTGCAGATATTTTAAACGAGCTTTATGGCGATAACTTCAAAGCTGTTTTTGACCCGGCAAATTTTGTTCAATGCGGCGAAGATACCAAAAACGCATGGAATCTTGTGGGTAAATATGTTGAATATATGCATATCAAAGATGCTCTTGCTGATGGTACTGTTGTTCCTGCGGGCTATGGTGAGGGTAATGTGCCTTTCATTATTGGTGAGCTTGCCAAAAAGGGCTATAACGGATTTTTAAGTCTTGAGCCTCACCTTGGAAGTTTTGACGGACTTGCCGACCTTGAAATAGATGATGAAATGCTCAAACTCGAAAAAAGCGATGCATCGAAATTCACAATTGCATACGATGCTTTAAATAAAATTATAAAGGAGATAAAGTAATCATGGAAAAATTAAGACTTGGTATTATCGGATTCGGTAATATGGGTACAATCCACTCAAAAAACATTATGGGCGGAAAAACACCAAAGGTTGAGCTTGCTGCTCTTTGCGATATTGATGAAGAAAAAAGAGAAAAATTTGAAAGCACATACCCCGGTATTCCCACATTTGCCGATGCAGAAGAAATGTATAAAAGCGGTCTTATAGATGCAGTTCTCATTGCAGTGCCTCACTATGACCATCCGACTCTTGCTATAAAGGCTTTTGAATACGGTCTCCACGTTCTCACCGAAAAACCGGCAGGTGTGTATACCAAACAGGTTCTTGAAATGAATGATGCTGCCAAAAAATCAGGCAAGGTTTTCGGAATTATGTATAACCAGAGAACCAAACCCGTTTTCCAAAAGGTTAAACATATGTATGAATCCGGTCAGCTTGGAAAAATCAAAAGAATTTCCTGGACAATCACCAACTGGTACAGACCACAGGCGTATCACGACAGCGGTGCATGGCGTTCAACATGGGCAACAGAAGGTGGCGGAACCCTCATAAATCAAAATCCTCATCAGCTTGACCTCTGGCAGTGGATGTTTGGTATGCCTTCAAAAATTATGTCTTTTTGCAAATTCGGTAAATATTATGACATTGAAGTTGAAGATGAAGTTGTTGCATATATGGAATATGAAAATGGAATCACAGGAACCTACATCACATCCACCGGCGAAGCTCCCGGACATAATTTTCTTGAAATTGCCTGCGATATGGGGAAACTTACTGTTGAAAATGATGAAAAGCTCACATTCCACAGAAACGTTATTTCCGAACGTGAGCATAATGAAAAGCTTACTGTGAATGACAACGTTTTTGCATTTCCTGAATGCTGGAAATGTGAAATTCCGGTTGCAGGCGAAACAACGGCACATTCAGGAATTCTCAATGACTATGCCGATGTTATTCTTGGAAATAAAGAAAAGCTTCTTGCTCCCGGATATGAAGGCATCAATGGTCTCACAATCTCAAATGCTATTCACTATAGCTCATGGACCGGCAAATGGGCTGATTGTAATGATTTTCCGCACGATGAATTCTATGCTCTTCTTCAGGACAAGATTGAAAAATCAACATATGTAAAGAAAGAGGTTAAAGCAAAGACTGCAGACCTTTCCGGCACATACTGATAAAGGGATGATATAACTATGTATAACATATGTATCGTAGGCTTCGGCGTAATCGGACCGGTTCACGCCGAAGCTCTCAAAGGACTTGATGATGTAAATCTTTATGCCATATGTGACATAAAACGCGACAGGGCAGATGATGGCGCCGAAAAATACGGTTGCAAAGCATATTATGATTTTGAAGATGTGCTTTCAGACCCGGAAATAGACTCTGTTCATATCTGCACGCCGCATTATCTTCATTTTGATATGATAAAACGTACTGTTGACGCAAAAAAGATTGCAGTTCCCGAGAAGCCGATTGCAATGAAAAAAGAAGAATTCGATATTCTTTGCAGAGATTATTTTTATGCACCTATATATCCCGTTCTTCAAAACAGAGCCAATACGGCAGTCAGAGCACTTAAGAATATCGTTGATACCGATGAATCAATAGGCAAACTAAAATGTGCAAGATGTTTTGTAACCTGGTGTCGTGACGAAAGCTACTATGCAAGTGAAGACTGGCGCGGCAAACAGGAATTTGAGGGCGGCGGAGTGCTTATAAACCAGACTGTTCACAGCCTTGACTTGATGGGATATATCGGCGGCGGATATAAGTCGGTGAGTGCCACTTCAAGCAATAAGTCGCTTAAAGGCATAATTGAAGTTGAAGATACATTCGATGCCCGTATGATAATGAACAATGGCGCAATAGCTGTTTTTTATGCAACAAACGGTTTTGGTGAAAGCTTAAGTCCGCAGATAGATTTTTATTTTGAAAATAAAACTTTGTCACTCAATAATAATAAGCTTTATTGCGGTGATGAAGTTATTGCTCAAAATGATGAGCGATATCTTGGTAAAACATGCTACGGTATGGGTCATCAGAGCTTGTTTGCAAATATTTATCACGGAGTTGATGAATGTATAACAGTTGCAGACGTTGTAAACACAATGAATACTATGTATGCAATGTATGAAAGTGCTTCAGAAGAAGGAGAGGAAATTCAGATATGAAAATGACATTTCGCTGGTATGGCGAAGATGATCCGGTAACTCTTGAAAAAATTCGTCAGATACCGGGTATGACAGGTATCGTCAGTGCCATTTATGATATTCCCGTGGGTCAGGCATGGCCTCTCGACAGAATATTAAAACTTAAGGAAACCGTTGAGAAAAGCGGTCTTGAACTCTCGGTTATTGAAAGCGTTCCCGTTCACGAAGACATTAAAATGGGATGCGGCAACCGTGATGAATATATTGAAAACTATTGCATCACACTCAGAAACCTTGCAAAAGCAGGAATTGACTGCGTGTGCTATAACTTTATGCCCGTGTTTGACTGGACTCGTTCTGATCTTAAACACGAGCTTCCTGATGGCTCAAATGCACTCAGCTATGATGAAGAAACTGTTTTGAAAATGAATCCTTTAAGCGGTGATTTGTCTCTGCCCGGCTGGGACTCGAGCTACACTAAAGAACAAATGAATTCGCTTCTTGAAACCTATAGTAAAATAACCGAAGAAGACCTTTGGAACAACCTCAAATATTTTCTCGACAGAGTAATTAAGGTTGCTGAGGAGGTAAAGGTTAAAATGGCGATACATCCCGATGATCCTCCCTGGAGCATTTTCGGACTTCCCAGAGTTATTACCAACAAAGATAACCTCAGAAGATTTTTGAATCTCTACGACAGCGTATATAACGGTCTCACTCTTTGCAGCGGTTCTCTTGGTGCCGACACCGATAATGATATTTCCGATTTGATTCGTGAATTTGGTAACAGAATCCATTTTGCCCATATCAGAAACATCAAAATTACAGGTGACAGATGCTTTGAAGAAGCGGCGCATAAAACCGAATGCGGTTCTCTGGATATATTCGATATTGTGAAAACTTATCACGATATCGGATTTAAAGGCTATATCCGTCCTGATCACGGCAGAATGATATGGGATGAAAGCGGCAGACCCGGCTATGGTCTTTATGACAGAGCACTTGGAAGTGTGTATATAAACGGTATTTGGGAAGCTCTCGATAGAATGAAAGGGGATAAATAATAATGAATTTACCTTTTAACGTTGACCTTGGCGGCAAGGTTGTTGTTGTAACCGGAGGGGGCGGAGTTCTTTGTTCAAGCTTTGCTCAGGCTCTTGGAAAATGCGGTGCTAAAGTTGCAATCCTTGATCTCAATAAAGATGCGGCAGATAAAGTGGCTGAAAAAATCATTTCAGACGGCGGACAGGCTAAAGGCTATGAAGTAAATGTTTTGAAGCCTGAATCTGTTAAGCAGGCAAGAGAACAGATTCTTTCGGATTTCGGAACATGCGATATCCTCATAAACGGTGCCGGCGGTAACAATCCCAAAGGAACAACCACCAAGGAATATCTTGACTATGAAGACCTTAAATCAAACGAAGAAATCAAAACATTTTTTGATCTTGACCCCGACGGTATTTCATTTGTGTTTGATTTAAACTTCCTCGGCACACTTATTCCCACTCAGGTTTTTGCTAAAGACATGGCTGAAAAGAAAAACGGAAATATTATAAATATTTCTTCAATGAATGCTTTTTGCCCGCTTACCAAAATTCCGGCATACAGCGGTGCCAAAGCTGCTATATCCAATTTTACCCAGTGGCTTGCAGTTCATTTTTCGAGAGTTGGTGTAAGAGTTAATGCAATAGCTCCCGGTTTCTTTGTTACTGCTCAGAATCAGAAGCTTTTGTTTAATGATGATGGCACACCCACGCAAAGAACAAATAAAATATTAAATGCTACTCCAATGAACCGTTTCGGAGAAGCAGAGGAACTTATCGGCACACTTCTTTATCTCGTGTGTGACGGTGCATCTGCATTTGTAAACGGCGTTGTGATTCCTGTTGACGGCGGATTTAATGCCTATAGCGGAGTATAACATTAACGTTTTAAGGCTTGCATATTTTTTGTTGCAAGCCTTTGCAAATTTTGATTTGTCGGGATGATGAAACAAGGTTAGTGCGTTGTAGGGGACGGCGTCCTCGACGTCCCG
>JAZSOL010000114.1:0-5043 GCA_045536915.1 Clostridia bacterium | reverse complement strand
TTTCATGTTTCTTCCTCCTCGTATTTTATTTATGCTTCACGGTAAAAATCGTCGCCAAGCTCCGAAAGCACCATAAAGCATTTCTTTTTGTATATAAGCTTTGCCGGAACACGCCACGGTCTGCCGTTGTAGAAATTATCGGCAACCAGAATACCGTCAGAATATATCTGACCGACATCATATTCCATATTGATTTCAACGAAGCCATCTTCAGCCGCTGCAAAAAGTTCATATGTTTTTATGTCACGGTCAAAATTCAGTTTAAGCTGTTTTATGTGTTCCGGAGTATATTTTTCAGGCGATGCCTCTATTCTCACTCCGGTAATTTCCACCTCTTTGCTACGGCATATATTATTGTTTTCAATATATACATCATATCCGTTGCCAAAATATATTTTATCGTCAATTTTCCGGAGGTACAGTGCTTCTTCAAGGCTCAAAGTAACAATGCATATTCCGTTGTGCCAAAAGGAATTATCCGTTCCCGTTGCCGGACGGTACACCGTTTTGGAATCATCAAATTTGTATTGTGGACTGATTCCGTCAATCTGCATAAAATAATATATGTTATCATCATGACACAGAAGCTGAGCCGTTGCAAATTTGAGCAGGCTTTTTTCGAGCTTCAGGTTAAACGGCAGAATAAATGACGAATTTTTCTTTACGTCAACCGGTGGAAATTCAACAAAGCCCGTATCAAAAACAACATCCTTAAATTCCTTCATTTCCTCACGACGGACATAGTTATTGACAAACACGAATCCCCCCTCGCCGTCTGTGCGCATACTGTAGCGCAAATCCGTGAGATTATCGGGCAAAACCGTATTTTCCGCTTCAACCGGCTGAGTCGGCGCCAGAATATCCCCAAAATCCGTCACAAACATATGAAGCAGATTCAAAAGACGGTAATGATTTCTGATTTCACCGTATTGAGAAAGCGGTGATTGAAAATCATAATTCAGAATCGGATAGTCGTTGCAATAACCGGTATCCTTTGATTCGTTTAAGGTTGAAAGTTTGCCTATTTTGTTTGTGCCTCCGTGATACATATAGTAGCCTACGAGATTGTTGCCGCATCCGAGCTTGACCACCGACAGTGCATACACATCCATCGGCTCTATAACCGGACGGCGGTGGTGGGTAACCTGGTTGCCGCCGCCAAGCTCACAGGTGCAGTATGGATAGCGTTCAAAATCAATATTAGTAAGTCCTGATTTTTCAGCCATATCACTGCCAATAGCCGTATCGTTGCGTTGCATTACAAATGCATAATTTTCCGACGGTGCAAGCTTATCGGTATGATTCGACCACGGTGCTTCGGGATATCCGCCAAAAAGAGGAATTGCATCATCCTCCGGAATCTGCGATCCGTTGATTCCGCCCCATCCGGTGACCGTATAGAGCGGAACATCAAACCCAACCTCTACTGCATATTGCTTCAATGTCAGAAGATGTTCACGGTTGGAATACAGCTCGTTGTCGAGCTGTATTCCTATGATGTTGCCTCCGTCCTTATACAAAAGCCCCTCGATCTGCTCATATATCTTTGAATAAAATATTTTTGATTTTTCAAGGTAATAAGGGTCGTTTGTACGAAGGTTTTTGCATTTTTTCACAAGCCAGTCCGGGAATCCACCATTTCTGCATTCACCATGTGCCCACGGGCCGATTCTGAGTATTACCTCAAGACCTGCCCTTTTTGCATCACACACAAACTGTCTTAAATCTCTGTCATCCGTAAAATCAAACAAGCCTTCCTCTTCTTCGTGATAAATCCAGAATAAGTATGTGGAAACAATGCCGATTCCCCCTGCCTTCATTTTGCATAGCTCGGTGTACCAGTTACCTCGGGAATCACGAACAAAATGATATTCTCCGCAAACTCCTATCCATGGCTTTCCGTTTCGCGTAAAATACATATTTGTGAGGCTTATCTCATCACCCGATGGATTTTTACCACCCATGTTCAGCCCGGGGTCATATATATTTGTTTTTACATATTTTTTGAATCCGTATTTCATAAATAGCCTCCAAACATTATCCGGTTTTGACTACTATAACACGTTCGAGCCAGAGAGCATTTTCCTCATCGGTGCCGGAGCCGAATTCCTTTCCCGTTGCCTTCATTGAAACATATACATCGCATTTTTCAAACGGCATAACCTTCCGGATTTCCGAGAGATTTACCGCAAGGTCACGGTTATTGATAATATAAAACATACGGTTTATATCTTCCGTAACCGAGGTAATCCCTTCAACCTTTATGAGCTGATATTTTCCCGGAGTGAGGTCTTCTCTGTACAAATCGGTACATTCAAAGCATCCGTCATTTATGTCGTTTTTCTTCTTCACAAAAAACGACAGAGGCTTTGGCACCGGAGCATCCTTGCTGCTCACTATGTATCTGGATCTGTAGCCTTCAGCCATTTTATCAAGTGAAATTTTCATTACCTTTCCGGTAAGAGAGTCGGGATCATCTTCAATAGAATCTCCCCTTTCACCATCCATGAATCTTACAATATCCTTTACGCAGATGTCAACAATATTATTGCTGTCTGTTCCCTCAAGTCCGGGAGGAAGCGGACAACCGCCGTTTGTTGCATCTTTCATGGCGGTGAGAATATTCTCATACCGTTTGGCAATGTGAATCAGCTCGGAATTTTCTATATTGCCCACGGGAGTTCTGCCGTAAGCTTCGCTAAATGCCCTGATTCCGTCAATTGCAAGTTCTATTGCCTCATCACGGGTGTAGCCGGGAATTTTTTCGTTCATTCTTTCAAAGTCATACCATCTTGAAGCCATGGTTACATACAGACCGCTCATCACTATGCGCACACGTCTTGTGAGAACCTCGTCACCCTGCACGGCTTTCATAGCCTTACGCAGGATTTCATCTCCACGGCGCACAAAGTCAGCATCGGCATAACCCCAGTTTGAAAGGGGCTCGTCGAGCATCACCACAAACGGTGTTGCATCTGCTTTTTCATGAGCAAGGTCAAGGTACTGCCTTACATATGCACCGGCTTTGCCGTAGTAATCTCTCATGAATGTGTTTATCAGCTCTTCGCCGTCGCAAGCCGGATCTTCCATCATACGGTGAATAATCCACTGGTCAAGAGCCCAGAAATCTCTTGGATTGTGATTTTCATTTTCAAGAAAGAATCCGCTCGCCCCGTGTTCACAAGAGATTTTCATGTTGGTTATGAGTCGGAATGCCTGAGGCATGGGTCCGCAGGGGAACAGATGCAGAAGATAGTCCCAGATGAAGAACTGACTTCCGTTCTTTCGGCAAAGCTCTGACCATTCTTTAATTCTTCTGAGTGAATCTGCATTTGTGGGATAGTTCAGATCGTGAAGCATATCCTGACGGATATCAGCATAGCGGATAATCACGTTACTTTCGGGTGCGGTATCGTCAAGAGGCGGTTCAATGTAACGTGAATACGCAAGTGTTTCAAGATACACATTGCTGTATTTCTTTTTGACATCACGTGCAAGGCGGTTTACAAATTTCAGAAGATATCCGGACTTTCCGCTTTCGGCAACAGATTTTTTGCACATCGGACATTCGCACAGGTTTTGTGTGTCGGCAAAGGTCACGGAATAGAAATACGGTTTTTCCGTGTTGGTAGCTTCGCATTTTGCCTCCTGCTCTTTTATGTTTTCAAAAAGCTTTTCGCGCATTGCCGCATAAAAGCCTTCATCACAAAGGCACATCTGCCCAAAGACTATTCTTTTGCCAAACACTTCGTTATATGCCCACCATTCGGGATGCTCGTCAAAGTGTTCGTCTGCCGGAAAATACTTCGGGATTGTATGGCACTGATGCGGAGGACCCATATACATAGCACCGCCGTAGGCTTTGATATCATCGCTGAAAGCTCCGTCGGCAAGGCCGTCATCGCTGAGCATATTCATACGGTTTCGTGCCTGAGTTGCAAAGTCGGGATAAACATCCAGATCTACAACCTTGCGGTAGCTTGCAAAAGGTGTTTTGCTGATACTGATATCTCCATTTACCGAAAAATCCTTTATCTCGGGAACAAACTCCTCGGCAAAGTTCCACCAGTGCACACCGAGGTAATCCTCCAGAAAATGATATACCGAATATATAACCCCGCGGTCAGATGCACAGATCCCGCCTGTCAGCACGAGATTTCCGCAATCTGCTTTAATTATCCAGTTTTCCTTTGAATCGGCTTTGATTCCACGACTTCCGGCATAATTGGTGTGACCCACATAAACCGTTGTCCCATAAGCTTCAGACTCCGGAACAATTTTGGCTTCAGCACCCGATGATTTTTGAATATACTGCCTCATCTCATTTGCGGCAGTTTGTTCTGTTTTGGTTGCATTATCGGGAATGGCAATGCAAAATTCAGCTTTTCCGCTCTTTACTAAAACAATTTCCATTTATTAATCCTCCTGTTGTTCATTTGCCCAAGGTGCTGTAAGTCCAAAGAGTTTCATTGCAAGTGCAAGCATAAAATAATAATCTCCGTAAACAGTATACACATTTTTCCCATTTGAACGCTTAAGCATGGCAGGTTTTTCAAGGTCGGTATCAAGATATTCATCAATTAATACCTCTAATGCCCTGTCGGCATATTCTGCAAGCTTTGCATCCGGTTTTATTTTATTTATAAGAATAAATGCACAGCTCATAATTGCCGCGGCAGACGTATCAACATTATACACGGTGTTTCCGGGATTCGATTCATCCCAGGGCGTTACTCCATCGGGGAATTTTTTGAACACGGCGGCAGGCTTGTCTTCGGGAAGCCTGAAATCCCACACGGGAACCGGACTTTCCAAAAGTGAATCCAGATATTTTCCGGCAACGTTCAGAGCTGTTTCAAGATAAAATTCGTTTTTGGTGTATGTGTAGGCAATAGCCAGACCGTATACAAGCCATGCCGTACCTCTTGCCCAATGAGAGCCGTTTGAATATCCGCAGGCATTTGCCTCCGCTTCGGGCAAGGCGGTATTTTTATTGAAAAACCAAGCATGAGCAACCGAATAATAAGTCGGATCGTAGCCATG
>JAZSOL010000035.1:0-1891 GCA_045536915.1 Clostridia bacterium | reverse complement strand
ATGACAGTGTAAATACCAGAATATCCGAAACCGGAGAATCAGGCGGTATGAGCCTTGCCATTGCAGACGGTGTTGAATATTATGTAAACAGCTTTATATATAACTTCACCAAAAATTTAACCGGTATGGACGGAGAGTTCTGCCTTGGAGTAAACGGTGAAATGGTTGCCGTGTCGGGCCTTGCAAAGGAGCTTATGTACGGCTACATAATAGATCTTAGGGAAGACAACTTCTCAAAAAGCGCATGGCTTTTAAATGAAGACGGTGTGGTGGAGCAGAAGAACTTTGCAACGAGTCTTAAGCTTGACGGCACGCCATCTAAAACCGATGAAGCATGGGACAGCTTAAAGTCAATCCTTGAATCAGACAATCAGTACCGTCTTGTGCGCTACAAGCTTAAAAGCGGAGAAATAGCACAGATAGATACTGCCGAAAACATATCGCAGATAACAAACTTTGATGAGTCTGAAGCTTCTGATAATTCGCTTTTGTATTACTGCGGAGGTGACCTTGCATTCAATGCCGGAGCAGGCTTTGCACCGTCGTTTAATGTGGGAGGTTCAACGGTGAGCTTTGTAATCCCCAATGAAAATTCAAAGGGCGATATATCAAAATACCGCACAGAGCCTGCAGGATACTTTGTTGATGACAACATCTACACGGTTTATGCCTATGATATCGGCAGAAACTCAATGGCAGGTGCCACACTCGTTATTGAGAAAGAAAGCAACATTGGCGTTGGCTACTCAAGTCCTTCGGCTGTTGTGGCAAGAATTGAAACCGTTTCCGATGAAGACGACAATCAGGTAAAAGCACTCACCCTCTGGCAAAACGGAACGTTTACACGTTATCTTACAACCGACGATTGTCTTGGTGATATTGAAAGTCTTGAAAAGGGTGATATTATAAGATACGCACTTTCAAAAGGCAAAATTGCCTATACCACCACAGACTATGACCTTTCTTCCAATACTGTTGCATCCGGAGTTGCCAAAGCCGGAGCAAGACTTGAATTTTTCAGAGGTAAGCTCTTTAGTGTGGATGACGGTTATTGCTATATCTACACAGGCGAAGGCAAAATTGCTACACCTGTTGATTTTACTCAGCTCAGGAATGCAAAAATTTCCGGAGTCCAGACGGCTCTCGTTGAAATTGATGCTTCGGGAAAGGTTGAAGTTAAAAACATGCCTGCCGATACCGTGAGAGACTATTTCTCTTCGGGCGACGGTGCCGACACTATTGTGGTGCGTCAGAACTACTATGCTTCACAGCTTAATGTTATATACAGAAAACTCGGAAATTAAAGGAGTATTTTATGCGTACAAAGAAAATATTAAGTCTGGTTCTGATTTTTCTTATGATTGCCGCTACAATTCCGCAACAGATTCAAATTGCAAATGCGGCAGATGAAACAGACTATTTGCTTTATGACGATTTTGAATATACCCTTGAAGACAACACAGCCCCAAAAGCATACTCAGCCGATTTTTCAAAAAACCGGCTTCTGAATGTGGACGGAGCAATACATACATGCTATGTGAAAGCATCTGAGGAAAAAGGCAGTAATGCCTTTTTCTTGTCTACAAAGGGTTACACGGGCACAAGTCAGATTGAATCCTGCATAGATTACCGCTACCTTCCCACCGTAACAAACGGTGATGTAACCTGTGAGTTCAGCATTTGCGCTCCGGTTTCATCTTCATCGAGGGCGGGAGCAAGATTCACTCTGCCCGTAAATGATGCAATACCGGTGCTTGCATTTTTTGATGAGAAGAAAAACATTCATGTGAACGGTACTAAATACGGCACATGGGAAGCCGGAAAGTGGTATAACATTGCGGTTACTCTTCATATCGACACCGACGTGTGTGATATATACATAAACGGCATT
>JAZSOL010000304.1:0-1812 GCA_045536915.1 Clostridia bacterium | reverse complement strand
GCATCAGCGTTTATGCACGCAAGGCTGTCGGTTCTCTTGCATCAGCCGGATATCTCAAAGGAGACGGAGTCAGCTTTTATCCTCTCAATTCAATAACAAGAGGTGAAACAGCCGAGCTTGTCGGCAGAATACACAAGGCTTACGGAGGTGAGCAGCATTGAAAAACAGAATAATCGGTTTAATTCTTGCACTTTCACTCGTATGCTCATTTCCTGCAGTCAGCGTATTGGCTGAAGATGATTATGCTGTCAATTGCGGACTTTTAACGGCATTGTCCGGAGAGCTGGGAATAACACTTCCCCAATCTGATGGCGAAGTCAGCCGTGGGGATTTTCTCCTTGCGGTTACTCAGCTCATATCACTAAACGGTGATGCGGCAGACGAAAAGGTGTATGCCGATATCCCGGCAAAAAGCGCTCTTGGCTATGCGGCATATCACGCAAGCATTCTCGGCATAGTATCTCCTGCAGAAAATTTTAATCCCGATCAGAGCATCACGGTAAATGAAGCCATAAAAATCATGTGTTCGGCTCTTGGCTACAGCGAGCTTGCAAATGCACGCGGTGGCTACCCCTACGGATATATTGCAATTGCAAATGAGCTTGAGCTTCTTGAAGATACCGGACTTTTTGGGGATAGCTTTATAAAAAAAGAGAGCTTTTATGCTCTTATGTATAATTTTGCTTGTGCACCCGTGTATGAAATATTTAATGTTTCATATGACGGCATCTCATATGCCACAAAGCGCATAAGCGGAGGCACACTTCTGGAAGTGTATCATGACATTTTCAGCATAGAAGGTATTGTAAAATCAGACAATGCATCGGATTTGTATGATGAAAGCATAGATGTTGCCGGCACTGTGTGCATTGGAGAGCTTACTCTGAACGGAAAATGCACCGGCTTGCTCGGTATGAATGTGCGTGCGTTTTACCGCAGGGAATCTGCCGGTAAAAACACTCTTATTGCCATAGAGCCGTATCAGAATAGTGTGACCATTGTTTATTCATCAGACAATCCTGTTTTTTCGGAAAGCTCGGTAACATACGAAAAAGACGGTAAGGATAAAACCTTGAAATTTGATGAAGAGCTTGCCGTTATATACAACGGCAAAGCCGATAAAAACCTTGCTCCGGCAAATATATCCTTCGTCGACGGATGCGCAGAGCTTATAGACAATAACTCCGACTCGCGGATTGACTGCGTAAGAATCCGTGATGTAAAATATCTTGTGACCGACAAAACCGATATTGCCGACAAAATCATATATGATGTCAACTTTTCCGGAGTGATAGACATGTCGGAAAGTGATGTGCTGTATGAATTTACGGGCATAGATGGCATAGAAGACATTCTTGTGGGTTCGTGTATTGAATACACAGTTTCAAAAGACGGCAAGCTGTATTCCTTAAAAATTGCCGACCGTGTTGTGTCGGGAAAGCTTGAAGGCTATGACCATGAAAGCAGAAGCCTTTACATAGACGGTGCAAGCTACGGATACAGTGCATACTATGAAGCAAACTACCTTGCTTCAACTCCGCCCGGTTCAGAGGTGTCGGTTACGGTGTCGGATGAGGGCAAGATAATTGCCGTAAATTCCTCGGAAAGCAAATCGTTTGAATATGCATATCTTTTTGGTGTGGCTTCAAAAACCGGCGGTATTGATACGGGTAGCAGAATAAAAGTATTCTCCCAAAGCGGAAAGCTTGAAATCCTCACGCTTGACGACACAGTTGTGCTTAACGGTGCAAAGGTGCTTTCCGATAGCTTGCCATCAAGCCTCAACGGTGAGCAGTTAATCAGATTCCGCCG
>JAZSOL010000078.1:0-17702 GCA_045536915.1 Clostridia bacterium | reverse complement strand
GAGCAGAAAGACGGAGTTATTTACAAGCGCTACAGATATATATCTTTTGAAATCGAAGAATATATTAATGAGGAGTAATTAGATATGAATATTATTGAAAAAACATATAAATGGGACGGCTCTCTTTCAATAAGAAAGTCTACTCAATATATTATAATTCATCATGCTGCAGCTATTACAGCAAGCCCTGACCAAATTCACTCATGGCATTTAAGCAATGGATGGACAGGCATAGGATACAATTTTGTCGTAAGAAAAGATGGTAGCGTATATACAGGTAGACCTATTAATTGCGCTGGTGCTCATACCTCAAATTATAATTCTGTGAGTGTTGGAATATGTTTTGAGGGAGATTTTGATGTCGAAAAAATTTCTGACGTGCAGATGGATGCAGGGAAAGAACTTATTTCTTATCTAAAAAAAGTATATCCAAATGCTATTGTAAAAAGACATAGAGATTTTGCATCAACGGCATGTCCGGGGAACAACTTTCCTTTTGATGAGATATCAAAAGGAATAATTAAAACTGAACCTGTTGCTGTCGCGTCAAAACTTGAAACGGTAAATGACATCGTTTGGGAATTAAACCATAGGGGCATTATAACAGATAAAGAACTTTGGATGAAAAAACTTGCCGAAGACAAGAATGCATATTGGCTTGCTTACAAGTGTGCCAATATGACTGTGAATAGATAAAATTTAGGGGATGTAGATTAAATTCTACTCCCCTATTTTTACTTATATAGATATTTTTTTGTAAAGGCTTTACAAAAAAATAAAAATGATGTATAATGCATATAGCTTATACATTTGTTTGTATTTTCATGGTTGTTCTTTTTTTAATAAAATCATATTATTCACTCAAAACCGCATAATTACTGATACCCTAATCAAGTGTTACCTTGGGGAAACGAAGACACCACACAGCTTATTGATATTTTGGAGCAGTATGATGTCAAAACAACATTTTTTGTTGTTGGCAGTTGGGTTGACAAATTCCCTGAATCCGTGAAGCAACTGAGCGATGCAGGTCACGAAATAATGAATCATTCCAATACACATCCGCATATGACTCAGATTTCAACCGATGCCATGAAAAAAGAAATCGAAGAATGCGACTTGAAAATAGAAAAAATAACGGGCAAAAAACCGTTTTTATTCCGCCCTCCATACGGCGACTATAATGCAGACGTTATTAAAACTCTCAGCAAATGTGATCATTATACAGTCCAGTGGTCTGTTGACAGCCTTGACTGGAAAGACCTTACGAGTGAAGAAATATTTGAACGGGTAACCGGCAACATACATCCCGGGGCAATTGTGCTCTTCCACAATGCAGCAAAAAACACTCCCGGAGCATTACCGGATATACTTGCGTATCTTAAAGAAAACGGATACAAAATAGTTCCTGTATCGGAGATTATATATAAGGATGATTACTCAATAGACCACACAGGAAAACAGATATTAAAAATGAAAAAAAGCGATGCTTCATAATGCAAAAAAACGACTGAGCCGTGATAAATACGAATCAGTCGTTTTATTTTATATGGGCAAAAATATTTTTGCAAAATTAAAATATACCAAAAGCGATATAGCATCAACAATTGTTGTTATAAACGGGCTTGCCATAACCGCGGGGTCAAATCCGATTTTCTTTGCACCAATCGGCAAAACGGAGCCAACAAATTTTGCGCAGAAGATTGTGACAACTAAAGTGAGATTCACAACAAGTGCAACAAGAAACACATTTTGCCCGTCAGCTGTTATTGATGCTCTGTCGATAATCATCATTTTAAGAAAATTCACTATCCCGAGAGTAAGTCCACACAAAAGTGCAACTCTGCATTCCTTAAAAACAATTCTGAAAATGTCTTTCATCTCAATATCACCAAGCGAAAGGCTTCGGATAATTGTTACGGACGACTGCCCGCCGGAATTACCTCCCGTATCCATAAGCATGGGAATAAATGCCGTGAGGACAACGCAGCTTGCAAGCGAGCTTTCAAAAGAGCTTATGATTCCGCCGGTAAATGTTGCAGATACCATAAGAAGCAAAAGCCACGGAATGCGTTGTTTCCATGTTTCAAAAACTCCGGTTCTGAGATATGGCTTTTCAGACGGAATAATAGCAGCCATTTTTTCGATATCCTCTGTTGCCTCATCCTGCAAAACGTCTATGGCATCATCGAAGGTTATAATGCCGAGAAGTCTTTTTTCTTCATCAACAACAGGTATTGCCATAAAGTTGTATTTATCAAATGCATTGGCAACGGTTTCTTTATCTTCAAGAGTTGATACCGAAATAACATTCGTTTCCATAATATCTTCAATTATGTTATGACCTTCGGAAAGCAACAGTGTTCTGACGGAAATCATACCAATCAGTTTGCCATATAAATCTGTAACATAGCAGGTATAGATTGTTTCTTTATCCACACCTGTTGTGCGTATGTGGGATATTGCCTGATCAACAGTCATATTTTTCTTGAGACGCACATATTCAATTGTCATAATGCTTCCAGCGCTGTCTTCAGGATATTTAAGAATTTCATTTATCCACGTTCTTGTTTGCGAATCCGTGAAACGAAGAATTCTTTTTACAACGTTTGCCGGCATCTCTTCAAGAATATCAACAGCATCATCGACATACAAATCCTCAACAACTGCTTTAAGCTCAGAATCCGAAAATCTTTTGATAAGAGCTTCCTGTTCTTCCGGCTCCATTTCAACAAACGTATCGGCAGCCTGATCCTTTGGAAGTATGCGAAAAGCAAGAAGCATTTCTTCATTTGAAAGTTCTTTGAAAAACTCTGCAATATCAGCAGGGTTCATCTCAGCAAGAATGAGCTTGAGTTCTGCAAATCTTTTAGATTTTATAAGAATCTCTGCCCTTTCCTGCAAGGTTATACTGTTTTCCATGTTCGTTCCTCCTAAATTATTAGTTTGGCATAATTAGGTAGGAAGTATCACCAACATGAATTACCGGTTTGAAATGAACACGGTAAAAAATACATGTATTAAATTTCTCCCGGCATATTCACTGCCTCGACTACCTCCCGCGTCCATTTCATCACCTCATTTTACATTATTTTAACCAATACATTTATTATATATCACAATCAGATTTTTTTCAATCCTATAAAATTCATAAAAGACTTGCTGATTTTACGATTGTTTTTTATTGTTTTTGCGATACAAAAACAATACATACAAAAAACCGAATACCGCAAACGACAAAATTGCAATAAGCTGAGATACTCTGAATGCACCGAGCATAAGGCTGTCGGTGCGAAGAGCTTCAATCCACAAACGACCGAGCCCATAAAGTGCACCGTATGCAAAAAAGACCTGACCGTTATAGCGGTAATGTTTTATAATAATCCAGAGAACAGCAAGCGTCATCAGTGACCACAGCGATTCATACAAAAATGTGGGATGAACAGGAAGAAAAGGATCAACATTCACACCATCGGCTTTTAAAGTGCTCAGATATTCCGAGGTTTTTTCGCTAATCATTCCCCACGGAAGCATTGTGTTGCTTCCGAAAGCTTCCTGATTAAAAAAATTACCCCATCTTCCAATCATCTGACCTGTTATAAGACCCACAGAGCCGATATCTGCCATTTTCAAAACAGATTTTTTCTTTATTTTGCTGTAAACAACCGCTGCACCAACAGCACCTATTATACCTCCGTATATTGCAAGTCCGCCTCCACGAAAATTAAAAATCTCCATTGGTTGCGAAATGTAGTCTTCAAGCTTGAAAATAACATAATATAATCTTGCACACACAATGCCAACCGGACCGCAATATATTGCAAGGTCAAGTGCAACATCGGAATTTTCGCCGAGCTTTTTTGCCGCAAAAGATGCAACTGTTATTCCGGCAACAAACCCCAGTGCAATTATCAGTCCATACCAATACACCGGCATTTTGAACACATAGAACGCAACTCTGCTTATTTCAAGAGTTATTCCGATTCCCGGAAAAGATACGCTTATCATTACTGCACCGTCTTTCGTAGTTAATCAATGGGCTTTACAACACTCAGCACACATGTTTTCTCTGAGAAAACCTCATCCAGAACAGCTTTGAGTGAGTCCGGAGTTATGGAAGAGTATATTTGAGGAAATGCCATTATGTTGATATCGTTAAGATAATTTCTGCAAACAAGGTTACCCACAGCTTCAACATTATTAAAGGTACGGATAAATGAACCGAAATATGATTTTTTAATTCTTGAAAACTCTGATTCGTCAAATCCGTTTGATTTATAATATTCAACCGTTTCGAGTATTTTCTCACGAAGAAGCTCCGGATTGTCGCACTCTCCGCCAAGTGATGCGCACGAGAACGAAAGTTCCGTCATAACATCATCGCCGAAAGTATCGTTTATAAGACCGGAATCATAATTTTCCTTATAAAACTTACTGCTTTTCCCAAACATGATTTTCAGTATGAGTTTGATTTCAGCCTCACGCTTAACGAGTTCATCACCGGTTTTAAGATAATTATCTTTAAAACCAACATTGAAAAGCGGTTTTGCTACACTTGCTTTAGCTTCAATATAACTCTGACAAACGCTTTCGGGCTCGTCCGGATAGATGCTTACAACCTTTCCGTTATCACGGTCCTTAACTGTTGAGTCAACAATTACAAAAACCTTTTCAGGGTCAACATCACCTGCAACCGCCACAACCATATTGGCAGGGTTATAGTAGGTATTATAGCAGTTATAAAGCACGTCCTTATTAATCCCAGCAATGCTCTCAACCGTTCCGGCAATATCTATTCTTACGGGATTATTATGATAAAGCGCGCGGAGCATATTGAACATTACATTCCATTCTCCGTCATCATCATACATTCTTATTTCCTGACCTATTATCCCCTGTTCCTTCTCGATATTTTCCTTGGTGAAATAAGGTTCCTGAACATAGCTTAAAAGGTGTTTGAAGCATTCTTCAAAATGATTGGTACACGAAAACAAATAACACGTATTGGTAAACGAAGTGAATGCATTTGCATTGGCTCCGTATTTTGAAAATTCATCAAATGCATTGGAGCCATCGGGCTGTTCGAATAATTTATGCTCAAGAAAATGTGCAACACCATCGGGCACCTGCACACCTTCTGTTTCGCCGAGAGGAATGAAATTATTGTTCACAGAACCGAATTTTGTTCCGTATATTGCATAGGTTTTTGAAAACCCCTTTTTGGGAATAACATATATTCTAAGTCCGGTTCTGTGAACCGCACTGTATAATGTTTCATCAAGAGATTCAATATATTGCTTTTTAATATCCATCAGTTACTCTCCTTTCCGTTAAGGAAATACACGGTATCAAGTTTCACATTCGAAAATGCATCAAGTATTTGCTGTCTGCTTACTTTTCTCACAGCTTCAACGGCTTCTTCAACAGAAAGCAGCGAATCTGAAAAACACATACCGAGATAATAATCGGTAAGAAGAGACGGACTGTCATTATATGAAATATAACTTCCTATAATATATTCTTTTGCAACTTCAATATCTGCATCGAAGAAATTACCGCTTTTCACATTATCAAGTTCTTCCAAAATTGCATTTTTGGTTTTTTCAAAATTAACAAATTCTATTCCGCTTCCGATAAGCATAAGAGCATTGTATTTATCAAGGCGGGAATACGCATAATAACAAAGACTGAGCTTTTCACGCACATTATTGAAAAGCTTTGAATGTGCGCCGGAGCCGAAAATACTGTTACCAACCAAAAGCGGATAATACATATCATTTTCAAGATTAATGCCTGTCCTCAGCCCCATTGCAAGCTTGCCCTGATTCACATCCAGATTATCTTCAATATATTTTTCTTCATTGGGGTCATTAAAAGAAAATTCTATCTGCAACGGTTTAATGTTAAATTCAAGCTCTTCAAAATATGATTTAAAAAATTCCGTTGCATATTGTTCATCTATATCTCCCACAACGAATATATCAACAGGACTGCTTTTAACAATTGAAAGGTAATGCTTATAAAGGCTCACAGCATCTATTTCTTCTATATCCTCAACATATCCGACCTCAACAATTGCATTTTTTTCGCCCTTACACATTTCTTCAAGGCATCTTACATTAGCATATGCACGTTTATCGTTTATAAGGCTTTCAATATCGTCTTTTAAATTTTTCTTCTGATTTTCAACGTATTCAGCATTGAATGCACCGTTTCTTTCATCAGGTTTGAAAATCAAATCAAGCATCAATTCAAATGCTTTTTCAACTGTTCCATTTTCTGAAAAACGGTCATTGAGAGTGCTTATATTCGACACAATACTCTGAACGCTTGCCCGTTTTGAAACAGATACATCGAATCCACATCCGTAAAGTTCCTGCGAATAGATGCTAAGTTCATTCATTGAAGGATGCTTTTTGGTAGATGACCTGAGAACCTTAGACAAAAGCGAATTAAGGGTTACCTCTTCTCTCGACAAATCTCTGTGCAGATATGCTGCCGCATAAACTGTTTTATATTTAATATCTTTAATAATAAACAAATTGATATTATCAGCAATAACATATTTTTTTGCTCCCGGCATAAAATTACCCCTTTCTGTAATATTATTTTTTTTATTATATACTATTTTATATAAAACAATCAAGTGTTTTTTTCAGCATTTTTAAAATACCGCAGATTTCCCCTTGCCATATTTTTACATTTGTCGAATTTGACTAAAGATTCGCTGGTATTTTATACCATTTTAACAAATTTCAATTTATACATTGTATTTCAATTGACAATTTTGCTTTATTTACATATAATGTAAATAAGATATACATTAGAAAAGAGGTATCTTTATGGAAATTACTGGAATTAAAATTAAAAAACTGGCTACAGAAAACAAAATGAAGGCTATTGCATCGATAACAATTGACGATTGCTTTGCAATTCACGATATTAAAGTTATCGAAAACGAAGACAAGGTTTTTGTTGCAATGCCCAACAAAAGATTAAAAGACGGCACTTTCAAGGATGTTGCTCATCCTATTAATTTTGAAACAAGAGCTAAAATCGAACAAATCATCATTGACGCTTATAATACTGCCGAAGTTGAAGACTCTGTAGCCGAATAGTCATCATAGATAATACATAAATTAATATCTCCGTTTGACCAGAAAATGTCAGACGGAGTTTTTTTGTGTAATATTACAAAATTTCAAAAAAACATTGTATTTATACAAATTATAATATATAATGTAGAATATATATTTATATTTAAATATAAAAAGTAAAGGAAGGTATGTCCGCATGAACGAAAAAATACTTGAAATAATTGAAAAAGACTGCAACTTACCGCTCGAACAGATTGCAATTCTTGCAAATGTAACCATTGAAGAAGCGGCAAAACAGATAGATGAAATGAAAAACAATAAAATTATTCTCGGCAATAAAAGTATTATAAACTGGGAAAAAACAGACAAAGAATCCGTTACCGCTCTTATAGAACTTAAAGTTACTCCCCAGAGAGGCGAAGGCTTCGACAAAATTGCCGAAAGAATATATAAATTCCCTGAAGTTAAGGATTTATATCTGATGGCAGGTGCTTTTGACCTCACTGTTATAATAGAAGGAAAAACAATGAAAGAGGTTGCGCTTTTTGTTGCAAACAGACTCGCACCTATGGATTGCGTTGTAAGCACGGGAACACATTTTGTTCTGAAAAAATACAAATATGAAGGTATAATATTTGACGATAAGGAAAAAGATACAAGGCAGGTGATTACGTTATGATGAATTTTAAAGCTGAGGATTTTATAAACAACACAGTTACAAACATGCAACCGTCGGGCATAAGAAAGTTTTTCGATATCGTAAATCAAATGGATGATGCAATATCTCTCGGTGTGGGCGAACCGGATTTTATTACTCCGTGGCACATCAGAGAAGCAGGAATTTATTCTCTTGAAAAAGGACGGACATACTACACATCAAACTCCGGTCTTTTGGAATTAAGAGAAGCAGTTTGCGATTATGTGAAGAAATTCGACCTTTCCTACTCTGTTGATGAAGTGCTGATAACAGTTGGCGGAAGTGAAGGTGTTGACCTTGCTATGAGAACGGTGCTTAATCCCGGTGATGAGGTTATTATTCCCGAACCGTCATTTGTGTGCTACAAACCGTGTGCAACGCTTGCCGGCGCAGTACCTGTTACAATTAAAACCAAAGCAGAAAATGCATTCAGAGTAACCAAGGAAGAAATTCTCGAAAAAATAACTCCGAAAACCAAAATGCTGGTTTTGTCGTATCCCAACAATCCCACCGGTGCTATAATGCCTCTTGAAAATCTCAAAGAAATTGCAGAGGTTGCAATAGAAAACAATCTTATGGTTCTTTCGGATGAAATATATGCCGAACTCAGCTACAACGGCAGACACCATTCAATTGCTTCACTTCCCGGCATGAAAGAACGCACTATCATCATAAACGGATTTTCGAAAGCTTTTGCCATGACGGGTTGGAGACTCGGGTTTACACTTGCTCATCCGGAAATCACAAAAGCTATGACTAAGGTTCACCAATACGGAATAATGAGTTCCCCCACAGCGAGTCAGTATGCGGCAATTGAAGCTCTTCAAAACGGCGAAGAATCCATAAATATGATGGTTAGAGAATATAACGACAGAAGACGAATCATTGTTGACGGATTCAACAAGATGGGACTTACCTGCTTTTCACCCGAGGGTGCTTTCTATATTTTCCCTTCAATAAAATCAACAGGTCTTTCGTCAAATGAATTCTGCGAAAAACTTCTTGAAAGCCAGAAAGTTGCCGTTGTTCCGGGAACTGCATTCGGTGAATGCGGCGAAGGCTTCATAAGGGTATCATATGCATACAGCATACAGCAAATAACAACTGCTATGGAAAGAATAAAAGCATTCGTGGAATCATTATAAATCATTTACAGGGGATAATACTATGAGCTTTAACATTGTACTTGTGGAGCCTGAAATTCCGCAAAACACAGGTAATATAGCAAGAACGTGTGCCGCAACGGGTTCGAAACTTCATCTTGTGAGGCCTTTAGGCTTTGAAATTGACGACAGAAAGCTTAAACGCGCCGGACTTGACTACTGGCATCTTCTTGACATTACTTACTATGATAATCTCGACGATTTTTTCAGTAAAAATAAAGGCAATTTTTACTTTGCATCAACAAAGTCTTTAAAAAGACATTCAGATGTTGAATTCAAAGACAACGATTACATATTATTCGGCAAGGAAACAAAAGGGTTGGATGAAGAGCTTCTGAAAAAACATCCGGAAAGCTGCATAAGAATACCAATGCTTTCGGAAGCAAGAAGTCTTAATCTTTCCAATTCTGTTGCCGTTGTAATATATGAAGCACTAAGACAAAACAATTATTTTGAACTTGAAACCAAAGGAAACCTCACAAGGTTTACCTGGTAGCATAAGGAGGATATATGAAACCTGTTAAAATTATGACCGACACCTGTTCGGATATTACACCCGAAGTTGCAGAAAAATACGGAATTAAACTTCTCCCAATCCATATAATATTTGGTGAGGAAGAATATCTTGACGGATTTGAAATCAGCGCAAATCAGTTTTATGAAAAGCTTGCATCCGATTCAATTCATCCCAAAACAGCACAGATAACCGTTCAGGAACACATTGATGCATTCACATCTCTTGCAGATGATTATGAAATAATTTACGTTCCGATTTCAGCAAATGCAAGCGGAACATATCAGTCTGCAATGCTTGCAAGAAACACAGTTCTTGATGAAAAAGAGGATGCCGTAATTCACGTTTTTGAAAACAGTACATTTTCATACGGCTATGGCTATTGGGTTATAGAAGCCGCAAAAATGGCATCGGACGGAAAATCATCCGATGAAATTCTTTCTATGCTCTCTGATAAAATTTCATCAACAGATGTTATTTTGAACGTGCAATCTCTTGACTTTCTCCAGAAAGGCGGAAGAATTAGTTCTGCATCAAAAATTATTGCAAACGTACTCGACATTTCCCCTATTCTTGCAATTGAAGGCGGACTCGTTGTGAGCAGAACAAAGGTAAGAGGGAGCAAAAAAGTTTTCAGCAAAATGGTTAGTATGGTTGAAGAAAACTGCGGCGGCAATTACGACCAGACCATCTGCATAATGACAGGTACAAATCCCGAAGTTGCAAACAAGCTTATTGAGATTTTCAAAGAAAAAACCAACTTCAGAAATTTCGTGTGCGGTCAGGTTGGACCATGCGTAGGAACACACACAGGCCCCGACGTATTTGGTATTGTATATCAGACAAAATAATTGCACATAATAAAGAGGAATATTTTGTTAAAAATATATCAATGTCACAATCTTGAAATAATGTTAAAAAAACCCTTGCAAAACTTGATAAAATATTATACAATTATAGTGTTTTAATATGTTTTTTATAAAATTTTTATATGAGGTGAATGATATGAACAAAAAATCAATTGAAGACATTCAGGTTTCAGGCAAAAAAGTCCTCGTAAGATGCGACTTTAACGTGCCTCTTGATGAAAACAGAAACATCACAGATGAAACCAGAATCGACGGAGCTCTTCCGACAATCAAATATCTTATCGAAAATGGCGCAAAGGTTATCCTTTGTTCACACATGGGTAAACCCAAGGGCGAACCCAAGCCTGAACTTTCTCTTGCTCCCGTTGCAAAGAAACTTTCCGAAAAACTCGGTAAAGATATTGTTTTTGCAGCTGACGACAACGTTGTTGGTGAAAACGCAAAAAAAGCTGTTGCTGAAATGAAAGAAGGAGATGTTGTTCTTCTTGAAAACACAAGTTACAGTGCAGAAGAAACCAAAAACATCGACACATTCAGCGAAGAACTTGCATCACTCGCAGACGTTTTCGTTAACGATGCTTTCGGTACCGCTCACAGAGCACACTGCTCAAACGTTGGTGTTACCAAATATCTTGACACTGCAGCTTGCGGTTACCTTATTGAAAAAGAAATCGAATTTTTAGGAAACGCTGTTAACAACCCCGTGAGACCTTGCGTTGCTATTCTCGGCGGTTCCAAAGTTTCTTCCAAAATTTCCGTTATCAACAACCTCCTTGAAAAGGTTGATACCCTCATCATTGGTGGCGGTATGGCATATACATTCATCAAAGCTCTCGGCGGCAACGTTGGTAATTCTCTCCTCGAAGCTGACTACCTCGACTACGCTAAAGAAATGATGGAAAAAGCTGAAGCTAAAGGCGTTAAACTTCTCATCCCCGTTGACACTGTTGTTGCTCAGGAGTTCTCCAACGATGCTCCTCACAAAACAGTTGCAAAAGGCGATATTGAAGACGGTTGGGAAGGTCTTGACATCGGTGAAGAAACAATCAAACTCTACACAGATGCAATCAAAGACGCAAAAACAGTTGTTTGGAACGGACCTATGGGTGTGTTTGAAATGCCCACATTTGCTAAAGGTACAAATGCAATCGCAGCAGCTCTTGCTGAAATCGATGCTACAACAATCATCGGCGGCGGCGACAGCGTTGCAGCTGTAAACCAGGCAGGCCTTGGCGATAAGATGAGCCACATCTCAACAGGTGGCGGTGCATCTCTTGAATTCCTCGAAGGAAAAGACCTCCCGGGTATTGTTGCTCTCAACGACAAATAATTTAAATTAATAATGACACACAGAGCGTTCTTTTAATTAAGAACGCATCTGTGTGTTCGTGTATTTTATAACACTGAAAGGAAGATAATAATATGAGACAGACTATAGTGGCAGGTAACTGGAAAATGAACAAAACACCTGCACAGACAACCGAACTTATCAACGAATTAAAACCCCTTGTTAAAGACACAAAAAACAAATGCATCGTTTGTGTTCCCTACACTTCACTTGCAAATGCAATTGAAGCATGTAAAGGTTCAAATATTGAAGTTGGCGCGCAGAATATGTATTTTGAAGAAAACGGTGCATACACCGGCGAAATTGCTCCCGATATGCTCACAGAAATGGGTGTTAAATACGTTATAATCGGACACTCAGAAAGAAGACAGTATTTTGCTGAAACCGACGAAACAGTTAACAAAAAAGTTATTAAAGCTTTTGAACACAATCTTATTCCCATAATCTGTGTTGGTGAATCACTCGAACAGAGAGAACAGGGCATCACAGTTGAACTCGTTAGTCTCCAGACTAAAATTGCACTCGGTTCACTCACAGAAGAACAGGTAAAAAAATGCATAATTGCATATGAACCCATCTGGGCAATCGGAACAGGCAAAACTGCAACAAGCGATCAGGCTCAGGAAGTTTGCAAAGCAATCAGAGACACTGTTGAAAGCGTATTCGGTAAAGATGCTGCTGATGAAATCGTTGTTCAGTATGGCGGAAGCGTTAATGCTAAAAACAGCGCAGAGCTTTTTGCAAAAGAAGATATCGATGGCGGTCTCGTTGGCGGTGCAAGCCTTAAAGCTGAAGATTTCAGCATAATTGTTAATAGCTGAGATACGTTTTGAAAGGATTGAAATTATGAGTAAAAAACCGATTGTTCTTGCTATCCTCGATGGATATGGCAAGAGCGAAATCACTGATGGAAATGCCATATACACTGCAAAAACTCCCAGAATGGATGAGATTTTTGCGAATAATCCCTCAACTGTTATTCACGCAAGTGGTCTTGACGTTGGTCTTCCCGACGGGCAGATGGGCAACTCGGAAGTTGGACACACAAACATCGGTGCCGGAAGAATTGTTTATCAGGAACTCACAAGAATAACAAAATCTATTGAAGACGGTGATTTCTTTGAAAACGAAGAACTCGTAAACGCTTGTGACAACTGTATCAAAAACGATTCAGACCTTCATGTTATGGGGCTTCTTTCAGATGGCGGTGTTCACAGCCACATAAACCATCTTTTCGGAATTCTGGAACTTGCAAAGAAAAAAGGTGTTAAAAACACTTTTGTGCATTGCTTCCTTGACGGAAGAGACGTATCCCCCACCAGCGGTGTTGACTTTGCAAAGCTTCTTGTTGAAAAAATCAGAAACATTGAATATGGTCAGATTGCAACCGTTATGGGCAGATATTATGTAATGGATTGTGATAATTGTTGGGAAAGAGTATGCCAGGCTTACGATGCAATTGTTTACGGCAAGGGTAATTTTTCCGAAAGTGCAGTTACTGCAATTGAAAAATCGTATAATGAAGATGTTACCGACGAATTTGTTGTTCCAACTGTTATTACAACAGACAACAAACCCAACGGCGTTTTGAAAGAAAATGACAGCGTTGTATTTTTCAATTTCAGACCTGATCGTGCAAGAGAAATCACAAGAACAATTGTTGACGAAGCATTTGACGGTTTTGAAAGAAAATTCTTTAAAACTTATTTCGTATGTATGACTCAGTATGATGCAAGCATGCCGAATGTAAAGGTTGCATTCAAGCCTCAGACTCTTGAAAATACTCTCGGAGAATATTTGAGCAAACTCGGACTCAAGCAGCTCAGAATTGCTGAAACAGAAAAATACGCTCACGTTACATTCTTCTTTAACGGCGGCGTGGAAAAAGTATATGAAGGTGAAGACAGAATTCTTATTGCTTCTCCTAAAGTTGCAACATATGACCTTCAGCCTGAAATGAGTGCATATGAAGTAACCGACAAGCTCCTTGAAGCACTCGATACCAACAAATATGACGTGGTTATTCTCAACTATGCAAACTGCGATATGGTTGGTCACACAGGCGATATGGATGCCGCTGTCAAAGCTGTTGAAGCGGTTGATCAGAGCATTGGAAAAATCTATGATAAGGTTAAAGAAATGGGCGGCGTGATTCTTATCACTGCAGACCACGGAAATGCCGAACAAATGATTGACCCGTCTGACAAATCCGTATTCACTGCTCACACAACAAATGTTGTACCCCTTATTGTTTCGGGTCTTGGAGACATCAAGCTTAAATCAGGAAGACTTGCTGACCTTGCACCAACAATGCTCGATATCATGAATCTTGATATCCCATCAGAAATGAGCGGCGAAAGCATTATTGAAAAATAATTATTCATATCAAAAGGCATACAGCCCAAACTGTATGCCTTTTATATTACATATTCAGATATTCTTCAGGATTAACATATTCATTATCAATTTTTATTTCAAAATGCAGATGCGCCTTATCGCAGATTTCTGAAATCATACTGCTTCCGATATGTCCTATAATTTCTCCTTTGGATATTTTATCACCCTCATTAACGGGAATAACACTTTCAAGCGATGCATAGATGCACTCAAAGTTGTTGCGGCTTATAATAACAGTATATCCAAGCCTTGCATCAAATCCCCGGAATTTCACAGTACCACTTTCCGCCGCCACCACGTCGGTGCCTGATTGCGAGCTTATATCTATTCCTGTGTGAATCCGCCAATCATCCATTGTTTGATTGTATATTGGTTTATCTATACTGTACTCTCTTATTAATTCACCGTTTAATGGCAACATAAATTCCGGAGGTTGCAACAATGATTCTTCGGAAACTATATTTTCATCTGCTACGCTTATATATTCTGTTTCACTGTTTGTTTCCGTTTTTTCAACATCCTCAGTTGTTTCGGCATCGCTGTTTTCAGTGATTCCATTTTCATCACTTCCGCTATCTTCAGGATAATCAACAGAATCTGTGTTGGTCTGGGTTGCCGTTGCACTTTCATCTTCGTATTTTTTTGAATTATTCGTTGCAACAACAGTCACAATACAAAGAGCAAATATTGCAACCACTAAAAAAACATCAATAATTTTTTTTGCTTTTGTTTGATCGGTAAATTTTATCTCTTTCATAAGAAACACCTCACCGATATGATTACACGTTTTCTTATTATTTATACATAATAAGGAAATGTTGACATTTCAAGTTATTAAAATCATTGTTTTTTAAGTTCTGTTCCGGGGTAATAATGAGAAAGAATCAGGGCATATGTTTTGCCTTTTTTTGCCATTGAATCTGCACCGTACTGACTCATACCTACTCCATGTCCGTTTCCGTATACATCAAAAATCACTTTATCATCAACAAAAGATATATCAAAAGCTGTTGAACGAAGACCGAACATTTTCCTCACATCAACCCCGGAAAATTCAATATCACACAGCTTTATCGAAGCAACGTTCTCGCCGGATGTGTATTTGATATCCCCCATAAGTTCTTCTATATCCGAAAGCTCTTTGCCGCAAAATTGTGAAACCGTTTGAACAAATTCTTCAACTGTCAATTCTTTTTTACTGCAATAGTCATCGCGTTCAAAATCCCCTTCGCTTGGCACGTTTGTCAGATACGGAACATCTCCACCCCACACATCAGACGCTTTTTCTGTAATCCCGTTACTGCAGGAATGAAAAACCGCAACGGCAACTTCGCCGTTATAGGAAAGATACTCGCCTTTCGTAGAATACACACTTTTTTTTATTTTTGACATATTCTTACCGTAATCACTCCCCCATTTTTCCTTTTGTTCTTCAGGGGAAACATATGCCTGACAGTGGGCATAATCAGTGCAGAGTTCAGCCTGGGGATGAGCATCGGTTCCTGAGTTGATTTTTTTCATTGCATAGGTTCTTGCGGCAACACTCTGCGCTTTGAGGGCTTCCTCACTAAACACAGCAGGCATTTCTGCGCTCACAACACCGACAAGATATTCTTCAAGTTCAATTTTATGCATCATTTTGCTTTTATGGTCATAGAGTGTTATTATATCGCCATCAGAATTGAAGTTAACGTTATTGGAAAATATATAAAAGACTACGGGAAATACAATAAGAACAATCATCAAAAATGCAAGCCACAAAATGCAATCCTTCATTTATCATCATACTCCAAACAGAAAAATAAACTAAAAAAATACAATATATTTACTATTATATACAAAATTCACAGTAATTAGAACCATTTTAAAATTATTGTTGATTTGCAAGAATTTTTGTGCTATAATTCATAATATACTTTAAGGTGGTGTTGAAAATGGATTTAACTAATAACAGCGAAAGCACCGTGATGGAATCAATGACTAATAAAGCCTACGATTGCTATTATGTTGATCCATCTGAATATGGCAAATACAATGTAAAAAGAGGTCTCAGAAATCGCGACGGTTCCGGTGTTATTGCAGGTCTTACAAACGTTAGCGAAGTGCATGGATACGTTGTGAGCGAAGACGAAAAAACCGCCATCCCCGGCGAACTCTCCTACAGAGGATATGATATAAACGATTTGGCTGCTGATGCAGGAATTAACAGAAGATACGGTTTTGAAGAAATATGCTATCTTCTTCTTATGGGCACTCTCCCCACGAAATCTGAATTGGAAGCATTTTGCGAGTATCTTGCAACAATCAGAGAGCTTCCGGATTATTTCGCTGAAGATATGATTCTTAAAGCGCCAAGCCGTGATATAATGAACAAAATGGCAAGATCTGTTCTGACATTATATTCATATGACGACAATCCGGATGAATGCAGTGTTGAAAATATGCTCAAGCAGTGCGTTCAGTTGATTGCAAGAATGCCGCTTATTGCAGTTTACGGCTACAGTGCAAAAAAACATCATTTCGACAAGAAGAGTCTTATTTTGCATCAGCCAAAACCCAATCTTTCAATTGCTGAAAATCTTTTGAGAATGTTAAGTCCCAGAAAAGAATTTACTCAATTTGATGCAGAAGTTCTTGACACTACCCTTATGCTCCACGCAGAGCACGGCGGCGGCAATAACTCAGCTTTCACATGCAGAGTTCTTTCATCTTCGGGAACCGATACATACTCAGCCATTGCGGGTGCAATAAGCTCTCTGAAAGGTCCAAAGCACGGCGGAGCAAACGCTCAGGTTATACGTATGATGGACAATATCAAAAAGAACGTCCGCGACTGGTCGAACGACAAGGAAATATATGATTATCTTTCCAAAATAGTACGCAAAAAAGCAAATGACAAAAGCGGTCTTATATATGGAATGGGTCACGCTGTCTACACGCTATCTGACCCGAGAACTAACATACTGAAAGAAAAAGCCGAAAAACTTTCAAAAGATAAGAATCTTTCCGAGGAATTTGATTTATACAACAGAATCGAAAAACTTGCTCCTCAGGTTTTTGCAGATGTTAAGGGGGATTCGAAAGTTCTTTGCGCAAATGTTGATTTTTATTCGGGATTTGTGTATAAAATGCTTGGAATACCGCTTGAAATGTTTACTCCTCTTTTTGCAATATCAAGAACTGCCGGATGGTGTGCACACAGAATAGAAGAATCCGTGTGTGGAGGACGTATTATACGTCCGGCATATAAAAGCTTATGCAGAAAGAAAGCAAAGATTTATGTTCCTATTGACGAAAGATAACAGTATATGTTATAAAACAGTTGTTTGATTTTTAAAAAAAGTGTTGACAACAGTGCAGTATATATGATATTATATATGAGTTCGATTTTCGAACTCATATTATATGCGGGCGTGGCGGAATTGGCAGACGCACCAGATTTAGGTTCTGGCGGGAAACCGTGGGGGTTCAAGTCCCTTCGCCCGCATTATTTGTGCCTTTAACCTCGTTGGTTAAGGGCTCTTTTTCTGCCTTTTTATCTCACCAAATCATACTTCGCTTTCAGCTCGCATTCTTTGGAGGGACACTCGGCTATTCAACAATCCACCGGATTGTTG
>JAZSOL010000101.1:0-3087 GCA_045536915.1 Clostridia bacterium | reverse complement strand
GCAGATTTAAAATGGCAGGACGGTGTAACTGTTCTTACATATAAGGAAAAAACCTTCACCATTACAGAAGCTTCTGTCAGAGATGAGGCAGGAAGAGAATATCTCGGCACGGCTCCGGTAATTGAAAAGCATGGCAGAACCTTTGTGCCGGCAGAGGTGATTTCCGAAATGCTCCTAAAGCATCTGTGGTATGATGATTCCGGACTTTGCGTATATTCTGATGAGGAAAGTATATGGAGCTGGGATGAAGACCTTGATGTTATTAATGATGCAGTCAGAAGTTTCATATATGATGAATACTCTCCCGGTCAGATGGCAACTATGCTGAGTGCCGCAAATCCGAACGGTGAGCATCCCCGTCTGATTCTTACTCCCGAAAAGATTGACCGGCTCAAAGCAAACCGCAGCTCCGACCCGGTTATCGGCAATACAGTTAATGCAATTCTTTCCTCAGCTAATGCTTTTCTTGACACAAAACCCAATTATTACGTTAAAAGTGACGGTGTCCGGCTACTTCCCGTGAGCCGTTCGGTGCTTTCAAGAACACTATCTCTCGGTCAGGCATATATCTTCACGGAAGATAAAAAATATTCAGACCGATTGTGGAGCGAGCTTTCAGCCGCGGCTAACTTTCCGGATTGGAATCCGTACCATACGCTTGATACTGCCGAAATGCTCGCCGCCTTTGCTCTTGGCTATGACTGGCTTTACAGCGTATGGACACCTCAGCAGAGAGATATTCTTGAAAAGGCAATGTATGAGCTTGGTCTTTGTGAAATGATAAAGGATTATCGGGGCAACAAGGAGTCAAGACTTTTTGCATGGATGGCACCAACTGCCGATATCAACAACTGGAGATTTGTGTGCAATTCCGGTGCATCAATGGCGGCTCTTGCCATAGGCGATAAGCCCGAATACTCAGCTCTCTGCGGTGAGATTATGGCATATGCGCTCTCCACTCTGGAGCCGGCACTTTCTCTTTTTGCTCCGGTTGGTGCATGGGAGGAAGGGAATGTGTACTGGCAGTATACCATGCAGTATTATTCATTCATGATTTCTTCCTATGAATCTGCAATAGGTTCAA
Organism: Clostridia bacterium; assembly: GCA_045536915.1. Taxonomy (GTDB): domain Bacteria; phylum Bacillota; class Clostridia; order UMGS1810; family UMGS1810; genus RGIG1828. The sequence continues at coordinate 2,003 of JAZSOL010000101.1, read as the reverse complement.
ATTTCGGCAGAGTAAACTCTCCGGGGTTCAATAAAACTCTGCAATACGTTGAAGCGTTAAACGGTCCTGCAGGAATGTATAATTTCAGCGATACCGACGACACGGCAAAGGTAAGCGTGCCGTATTCACTCTGGATTGCAAGGGAAACGGGAGATTTATCGTCGGCATACAATTACCTGAATCCTCTTATAAAAGAGCAGGCAAAGGGTAATGCATACACACTTCTTTATTATGATGAAATCTATTCTGAAGAGCTTGACGGAATCAAAGCACCGCTTGATTACTACGCAGAGGGCATTGAAACAGTAACCATGAAGAGTTCCGGTCAGGATGACGCTCTCTGGATAGGCTTTCACAACGGTGAAAATGATATTCCTCACTCTCACTATGACCTTGGCGGATTCGTGCTTGATTCGCAGGGGACAAGGTTTTTTAATGACCTTGGCAAGGACGAATACACTCTTTCCGGCGGAACATACAATCGCTACCGTTACCGTGCCGAAGGTCATAATACCCTTGTGATAAATCCCGACGGAGGCTATGATCAGAATGGAAAAGCTGTTGCAAAAATAACAGACTTTGAGTCAAAGCCAAAAGGTGCATATGCCGTAAGTAACCTTTCGGATGCGTACAACAAAAATGTCAACTTTGCACAGCGTGGAGTATTTCTTGCCAACAATCGGGAATGCATTATTATTCAGGACGAAATCGACTTTATAAATGATACAAACGACTTCTGGTGGTTTGCCCATACAACCGGCGAAACCGAAATTTCCGAAGACGGCAAAACAGCAATCATAACAGTTGGCGGCAAGAAGCTTCTGTGCAAAATTCTGAGCGGTGAAGGAGCAGTGTTCAGCGTTATGGATGCAAAGCCGCTTCCGGTGTCACCTGTTATTGAAGGTCAGAATGCCAATGAAGCATTTTCGAAGCTTACCATTCATATTCCTGAAATGACTGATGGTACTCTCACGGTTGGCATGGTTCCCATGAGCGGTGATATGAACTATGATTTCCCTGAGGTCAAATCCATAAGTGAATGGCAGATTGAAGACGGTGAGCTCAGATACTCAACTGTTGATGCCATAAATTCAAACGGCGAGCTTATTGCGGGATTTGATAAGGATGTCTACAGCTACCGTATTGCTGTGAGTGCAGAGGACGAAGCTCTTCCGGTTATCACAGCTGATGGTGATTCTTCGGTTATTATAACTCAGGCAACCAAAGAAAATCCGGTAGCAACTGTATATGTGAAAAACGGTGAGGATTTTGCTCCCAAAAAATACATTATAAATTTCTTTGCAAGAAACATTCAGACTCACGAAGCTTCTAAAGAGGTTCTCATAAGAAAAGTTGAAGCAGATTCAATTCCTCAGCCTGAAAACGGTCCGGAAAATGTTATAGACGGAAACCTCACCACAAGATATTCCGCAAACGGACTTTGCAATCTTACTTTAGATCTCGGAAAGATAAGTGAGGTAGACGGTGTGGCTGTAGTTCTGCATAAGGGTGATGCACGACAAACAGAGCTGAAAATTGCCACTTCAACCGACGGAGTGAATTTTACGGAGCGCTTTGCCGGTCTTTCCTCGGGCAAAACCGCAGGTTTTGAGCCGATTGACATAGAAACAACCGGGGCACGCTACATCAGAATTACCGGAACGGGTAATGTAACCTGGACTTCTATTTGTGAGGTATATGCCTACAAATACGAATAATTATTGAAAGGATGAAAATTTATGAAAAAGCTTTATTCAATTCTTCTTACGTTAGCACTTGTTTTAACTACGGTATCGGTGCCTGTTGTTATGGCAGCTGATGCAGCCTGGGCATTTGACTATGAATTCAACAACATAACAAGCTCAGAGTATTCTTCTTCACTCACCAAAGGCACAAAAACCATCAGTGGCAAGGGTGATGACCGTGATGACTGGAAGGTTAATTACGATGTTGATGTTGCTCAGGGAAAGGTTATTGCCGCAACAGATGATTACGGCAATACC
>JAZSOL010000160.1:0-14131 GCA_045536915.1 Clostridia bacterium | reverse complement strand
GTTTAAAAGAATTTTAAAGAAATATGATATACTCGACAAGACAATAACAGACGGTAAAGTTGATTTGCACTCTTTACGGCACACATTCGGTACAAGATGTGCAGAGGCAGGTATGCCACCTAAAGTATTGCAAGAGATTATGGGACATACCGACATAAGTATAACAATGAATACTTATTTCTATGCCACGGAAGATTATATCAAAGACAACATCAACAGAATAGATGCCATTCTGCAGAATGAGGGGTTATCAATAGGAGTGTTAAATTTTTCATCAGAACGAATGTCAAGCTAAATTATAAGCGTGGAATATAACCACGCTTTTTTCTTTACACAAATGTTGCCTATTTGTTGCCTATTATCTTAATTTTATGTTATCCCAAGTTTATTTTAAATACTTTTGACACAACTTAAAAAAGCCTATATAATGCGGTTTTAAGGTGTTTTTAGATAAAAATAAAAGACGGTTAAAAAAACCGCCTTTTTGGTGCTCGAGACCGGAATCGAACCGGTACGGCTTTAAGGGCCGCAGGATTTTAAGTCCTGTGCGTCTGCCAGTTCCGCCACTCCGGCGTACCCATTGCGCTTAATTATAGTACCACATATCTATTGCTTTGTCAAGACTTTTTTGAAATTTGAGGCGGAAAATATACCCAAAAAAAATCATTAAACTCATCATTTAGTTGTGAAAAATATTTTTATAATGTTCTTTAGTTATACTATATGCAAAAAAATAAATATTATACACAATTTTTGAAAATTCTGAATTACCATAATATACAATTACAGAATCAAATAATCTATTGACATTTTACAAACAAATTGTATAATTGTGGATAGAAGAGTGATTTTCAATGAAATTAGCGGAAAAGCAAATCCAATGCGCGTCTTCAGGATGTTGGCGGAACGTTTGCGTTAAATTATTATGAGGATATTTCAAATGATTATTCCGACACGGGCAAAAATAATTGACGGCAAATTTACTTTAACTGCCAATTCATGTGTGGAAATCGGATTTTGTGAATAGAGGAGACGGATTATGGCAGATATATCAAAAGTAGACAAAAATTTTGAAGTAAAAGCAGATATCGGAAAAGATGATGTTGAGTTCTTCAGTGTGGATGAATTGCCTTTTAAAATATATGGTGTATTCAAAGAAAACGGCAAATACAGACGTATGCCCGAAAGCGTGGCAAAAACGGTGAGTGAAGGAGTTTATGCTCTTCATGCCAATACGGCAGGCGGCAGGGTTAAATTTGTTACCGATTCGCCGTATGTGGCAATTTATGCCAAACTTGGGGCAGTTGGCAAAATGCCGCATTTCCCGCTTACGGGTTCTGCAGGCTTTGACCTTTATGCCGACAATACCTACGTGAAAACTTTTATTCCGCCTTTTGATATAGAACACGAATTTCAGAGTGTTATTGATATCGGCGAAACAAATCGGCGAGAGATAGACCTTAATTTTCCGCTGTATTCCGAACTGGAGGAAGTGTATGTCGGATTGGCGAAAGGCTCTTTTCTTGGGGAAGCTTCAGCCTATACAAACGAAAAACCGGTAGTTTATTATGGTTCATCCATAACTCAGGGCGGATGCGCATCAAGACCGGGTATGAGCTATCAGGCAATTGTTTCGCGGAAATTTAATATTGATTATGTGAATCTCGGATTTTCGGGAAATGCAAAAGCAGAAGACGAAATTATTGACTACATAAAAAATCTTGATATGTCAATGTTTGTTTATGACTATGACCATAATGCGCCGAGTGTTGAACATCTTTTTAATACTCACGAAAAAATGTTTAAGGCAATAAGAGAGGTTCATCCCGAAATGCCTGTAATTATTATGTCGCGTCCGAAGTATTATCTTAATGACGAAGAAATTAAACGACGTGAGATTATTGAAACAACATATAACAATGCAGTTTCTTCCGGGGATAAGAACGTGTATTTCATAGACGGCAGGGCACTTACTGCTTTGTGTTTGGATTCGGGAACAGTGGATAACTGTCATCCCACAGATTTTGGTTTTGTATCTATGGCAAAGGCTGTGTGTGATGTGTTTGAAAAGATAATAGAATAAAAAATTTATTGAAGTATGAACTATTTTCTTTAAATTATTGATTTTGTTTGATATATAATATCATTTTCCATACTGCATACTTAAGCTAAAACATTGAGCTTTTTCATATAAAAATCAACCTACAAAGCTTGCTCCGATGCCTTTAAAAGAGGCATCGGGCAAGAAACACAATCCCAGATCATAATTTTAATTTTAGTATTTTCACCTGATTCACATTTAACATCTGCAAGCTTAAGTCCAAGATCTGAAAGCTTAATTTCGCTTCCGTCAGAAAGAATGCCTGTGTGAGGAATTATGCAAACGTCATAAAGCTTATTTCCCACATAGCTTATAATGATAAAATCTACTCCCGAAGCATTAAACTGCGCTTTATTGATTTTTACATCAATAGCATCTACGCTTCCATCGGCATTATAAGAAACATTCATAATTCTGAGCTCATCACCTTTTAAAAGCTCCGCTACGCGGTTTAAGACTTCCTCGTCGGAAGTATAGATGTCCGCTTTAAGTTTTTGCGAAAAGCGTTGTTTTTCCGAAGGCGTAAGAAGCTGATATGCATTGGTGAATTTTATAATATTCATCATATCAAATGCTTTGAGCACTTCCACAACGTTTTCTTCAGATGCTTCGTTTATTTCTTCACACAAGCTTTATTGTCTACTATAGAATCTACTTGTTAATTCATTTATGTCCAACATAATATGTAATCTATTCCAAGACATGTTTGTAGTACGAATTTAATCCAAGAATGTTTCTCATTCCTTGCTCATAGGCTTGTATAATACGAATGCTGACACCGGAACGATCTGCAAGTTCACTTTGCGAAAGACCTGCGGCATTTCTAAGTCGTGTCAATCATAAAATTCTCTGCAAGATATTTTTTTGCCAATTCAGATACCGTGTTATTCTCCCAATAGGTACTGCGCTTTGTAAGAACCGGAAGCCAATTCAGTAAATTGCAGTTAATTGTTATGTCACTATGGGGGTCCCTTTTTCCCGGATTTGAGTTCAAAAAAACAGTTTGACGAATAATTCAATAACGTGAAAATCTTCTCTTTTTTTTCTAAGAAGTTCTTCGTTTAATTCAAAATTTTTTCAAATATCTATTGACGTTTTTCTGAAAAAATGATATTTTATATAGTAAATAAAAATAAAAAGGATGATATAAAATGTTCCGGGAAATTGCAAAAGATCCACTTTTTTGGAAAAAGGTCCGCGAAAATGAAAGCTACAAGCCCCTCGTTGACAGGCTTTTTGAATTATATGATGAATACTGCGTCAGCGGCGATATTCCATCACTCAAATACACCGAATACAATATGTTTTTTGAAACCGGAAACAGAATGACATATGAAAAAAATTACTTTTTCAAACGCAAACGCCTAAATACACTGGCACTCCTTGCTCTTATTTTTCCGGAAAACGAAGAATATATTGAAAAGCTTCAGAACACAATCTGGTCTATATGCGATGAGTATAGCTGGGTTGTGCCGGCTCATATATGGGATTATCCTCTTATTGATAAGCACACCATAGACCTTTTTGCATCAGAAACCGGATACGCATTAAGTGAGATTACTTTTCTTTTAGGCGACCGATTCAGCGAATTTCTTATAAACCGTATAAACGATGAAATTCAAACAAGAATAATAGACAGATTCATAAACAATATCCAGGGCTGGGAGGAAAGCCGTGCAAACTGGGCGGCCGTGTGTGCCGGTTCAATTGCAGCGGCGTTTATGTATATGCGTCCGGACCTTTTCAGACTCGTTAGTCCGAGAATCAATCTTTGCATGGAGCATTTCTTAAGCGGCTACTATGATGACGGAGTTTGCCTTGAAGGTCTCGGATACTGGGAATACGGTTTCGGATTCTTTATCTGGTATGCAGATATGCTAAAAGATTTTACCAACGGCGAAGAAGACTGGTTCAAAAACGAAAAAGTTAAATCAATTTCCTCCTTTGCTCAGAAAGCATATCTCACACAAAACAGCACAATAACATTTTCAGACGGTGTCCCCGGTACCAAAATTATGCTTGGAATGATTCATTTTCTTAAATCTGTTTATGGTGAATGCATAAGTGTAATTCCGATTGAAAACTGCAAAACAGACGACCATTGCGGAAGATGGTGTCAGCACATCAGATGTTTCACTTTCTTCAATCCTGAGTATCTAAACGAAAAATTTGAAAACAATGCCGAATATTTCCTCGAGGATTCTGCGTGGTACATAAAGAAAACCCCGGCATATTCTTTTGTTATGAAAGGCGGACACAACGACGAGCCTCACAATCACAACGATGTGGGAAGCTTTATTATTGCAAAAGGTGACAAACAGTTTATCACGGATATCGGAAGCGGAGAATATACCAAACAGTATTTCAGACCGGAAACCCGATACACAATTTTGTGCAACTCATCACTCGGACACAGCGTTCCGATTATAAACGGAAAACAGCAGGGAACCGGTGCTGAGTTCAGTGGTGAAATCACTGCCAATAACAACGTTGTAACAGTAGATATGAAAAACGCATATCCCGAAGCATCACTAAAAAAACTCATAAGAACAGCCGAACTTTCCGAATCCTGCATACGAATCACCAACAGTTGTGAATTTGACGGTTCGGGCGAATGCATCCATCGTTTCGTAACATTTATAAAGCCTGAAATAACAAACGAGGGCATTAAAATTGATGAAGCAACATTAAAATTTGATAACACCTCGGTTAAAATTAATGTTACGGAAGAAACTCACACAACACACGTTGATCCTATTGACATTCCAGTTTATCTCATTGATTTTAAAACCGATAAAACCACTATGACCTTGGATGTGGAAATCAGATAATTTCCCGGGTAATAAATCAAAAAGCTGATAGCTTTGAATTTTTTTCATCACTATCAGCTTTTCTGTTTTTCTTCTTTACCGTCCGGTTTTACATTGGCAATAAATCTGCCTCTGTTATATTTTCATATTTTCTAACATTCAATCCCAAAATCAATCAATAATATTTATTTTTCCAAAGCGTATTTCATCTTTTCCGGCAATGCATACCGCCGATTTATATCCGTCTATAGCCGGCTCATAAAAGAAAAACGAATCTTCAGTGTTTTTCTGCCTTACATATGGCCCGGCTCCCGAAATATCAATTTCAAAATTTTTAAATTCGCCTATTCCCCTGCCCGTGAGCTTCGAATAGCTTTCCTTTAAAGCCCACATTCTGTAAAACCTGTTTCTTTTTTCTTCAATGTTTTGAGCCGATAATATTTGATTGCACTCGCTTTCGCAAAAAAATCTGCGGCATATCCCCTCTTTAAAGTCTGAAACATATTCCGTGTCAACTCCAATCTCAAAATCCGACACGGCGCAAAGCGCAATATTTGCGCTATGCGAAATGCTGATATGAAGATTCGGATATCCTGCAAAATGCGGCTTTCCGTTTTTAAAATATGAAAAATCTGATTTATCGGCATTAATGCCAAACTCGCGGGCACATTTTTCAAGAACAACCCACGCACCAAGGCTCAATACCTTTGCCTTATTGTTTTTAAGGCATATTATTTTTTCTTTTCTAATCTCCGGCAAAAATTCAAAATTCTTATCAAAAACCGACTTATTGCAAAGCGGAGTAACATCCGCATAAAAAACCACTGTCATATAATACCCCGCATATGAAAACGGCAGACAATTCATATGTCTGCCCGTTTTTTATTACATAGAAAATTGCGTCAGCAATTGCTTGTAACAACAAAATTCCCCTTATAAAATTGTGAGCGAAGCGAACATTTAATTGACGAAGTCAATTTTGTTCTTTTTCCATATTCTCTTCAATTGATTTAAGCATATTAAAATAAAATTCGTGAGTATGCTCCTTGAAATATTCACACATTTTCTTTGCTCTTTCTTTAGAGCCTGCATACATCTCAAAATCTATAAGACGTATGTTGTTTTCAATAATACCGAATCTTACCTTATATTCACTGAGATTTATGGGAATATAATCTGCATATATTTTATTTTCATCGCTTTTATCGTTATTGACCTGATATGCACCGTCCTCAATTTTACGGCGCACATTTGCAGGAATTCTCTGAGAAAAAAATTCGCATGCGTCTTCTCCGGATTTTGTGAGTGTGTAAACAGTTGTTTCGTCTATATTGCACTCTTCAATATTCCCCTGCTCAATAAGTTCATACACAAATTGCTGAATTTCAAAATAAGTCACATCCGCACTTGATGTAAGAATCTGACCGAGAACCGTGTACGACGGGCTTTTCCTGAGTGTCTTGATGGCATACATAACCATAAGCTTTATTTCATAGTCATCGGGTCTGTAGGTATGATTCATAATATTTTCACCACGCTCAATCTGAAAAATTCACAAAAAAGCACAGCCTGAAACAAGCTGCGCTATTGTTTTATTCTGCCATAAACGGCTTAAGCTCTGTTGCAATTGCCTCAGCGTTTTCTGTATGCACTTCAACTCTGATAGGTTTGGTAAGATCAAGACTGAAAATACCCATAATAGATTTTGCATCTACCACGTATCTGTCGGAAATTAAATCAATGTCAAAGTCATACTTAGTCACGATATTAACGAAGTTTTTAACATCATTGATTGAATTAATGATTACGTCGAATGATTTCATAAAAATTGCCTCCTTGATTTTAATTTCATATTTATGATACAACTTAAATCAAATAAAGTCAAGACAAAATCTTGGTACTTGAAAATATTTGTAAATTGTGTATAATATATACTATCAGAATATTTTTTATGCAGACACATTTAATTTTTTTACATTCTATTATCAGGAGAAGCAAACATGAAAAAAGTTGGATTTTATACACTCGGATGCAAAGTAAATCAATATGAATCTGAGGCAATGATAACATTATTTAAAGATAAAGGATATGAAATTTCAGATTTCGAGTCGGAATGTGATATTTACGTTATCAACACCTGCACCGTCACCGGGACAGGCGACCGCAAATCACGTCAGATGATACACAGAGCACACCAGAAAAATCCTGATTCGGTAATTGTTGTGGCTGGTTGCTATAGTCAGGTTTCAACCGAAGAGGTAAAGAAAATCGATGGTGTTTCTCTTATACTCGGCACAAACGACAGAAATCGAATCGTTGAGCTTGTTGAAGAATATATACGCAATGAAAAAAAGGATAAAACGGTGGTTGTGTCGGATATTATGAAAATCCGCAATTTTGAGGATATGTGGATTTCATCATATGAAGGCAGAACAAGAGCCTTTGTTAAAATTGAAGAGGGATGCACGGAATTCTGCTCCTATTGCATCATTCCCTATGCAAGAGGTCCGGTAAGGTCAAGACCGCTTGAAAGCATTAAAGCGGAGGTTATCGCTCTTGCCGCAAACGGCTACAGAGAAATTGTGCTGACCGGTATTCACATTGGTTCCTACGGAAGAGATTGCAAAAATCTGTCACTTATTGATGCAATTGAATGCGTAAACAGCATAGACGGCATTGAAAGAATAAGACTCGGCTCGGTTGAACCAAGAGTTCTTACTAAAGATTTCATAAACCGCATAAGGCTTATGCCTAAAGTCTGCGACCATTTCCACATCTCACTTCAGAGCGGGTGCGACAACACACTTAAAAGAATGAACCGCAAATACACCTGCGAAGAATATGCAAAATGCGTTCGTCTTTTAAGAAATGCTTACGAAAACCCGGCAATCACAACCGATATCATAACGGGATTTCCCGGCGAAACAGACGAAGACTTCGAAACCTCTCTCAGATTTATGGAAGAAATCCGTTTCAGCGAAGCTCATATTTTCCCCTACTCCCCAAGAAAAGGCACAAAAGCCGCCGCAATGCCCGGGCAGATAGAAAAGAAAGTCAAAAACAAAAGAGCATCTGTTATGATTGAAAAATCAAAAGAACTTCACAGCCAATATCTTTCATCATTTGTGGATAAAGAATGTGAAGTGCTGATAGAAAGATGCATCGAAGATAACATATATGAGGGCCACACCGCAAACTATATAAAGGTGAAAGTTCAAAGCAACGAAAATATTTCAAAAAAAATATGCCGTGTCAGAATCAACAGCATATCTGATGATTCTGCATTGGCAAGCCTATTATGAAAAATCAGTTTTCAAAGTTTGCACCATTTTCAAGACGAAAGGGATGATTATATGAAAATTAAAGAATATCTGAAAAAAGAAGCCGTTCTTTCAATTGCGTTAGTTTTAGCTGTTATCTCATCTTTTTTTGTTTTGCCGGATTATGAGTATATCGGTTATATAAATTTCAGCGTGCTTTCAATTTTATTTTGCCTTATGCTCGTTGTTGCCGGATTTCAAAGCACAGGACTTTTTGATGCTTTCACGCAAAAGCTCTGCACACATTTCAAAACCGAAAAGTCGTTGATTTCATTTATGACCTTTGTTTGTTTTTTTGCATCAGCACTTGTAACCAATGATATTGCACTCATTACATTCGTTCCGTTTACAATTGCAATTCTTTCTTCGGCTAATGCCAAAACTCTTATTTTTGCAGTAACGTCAGAAACTATTGCGGCAAATCTCGGAAGTCTGATAACCCCCGTCGGAAACCCGCAAAATTTGTTTTTGTATACCAATTACGATATGTCGCCATTGGAGTTTTTTAAAACAACACTCCCTCTTGGTGCAATATGCATTGTCCTTGTTGGTATTTTACTGATATTTTGCAAAAATTCAAATACTCTGCCATCAGCAGTTTCAAATAAAACAAAGCTCTCAAAAATATCACTTTTAATATACACGGTTCTTTTTTTCGTGTGCATTCTAAGTGTTTTTGACATACTCGACTACAGAATAATGCTTGCAATTGTGTCGGCATCAATATATTTTTTAAACCGTAAGCTATTCAAAAAAGCAGACTACAATCTGCTCATTACATTCGTATGCTTTTTCGTATTTGTGGGAAACATTGCAAGAATTGAAGCGGTATATGATTTCGTGAGCAAAGCACTCACAGGAAGAGAACTTGTTTTTTCAGCACTTTTAAGTCAGTTTATAAGCAACGTTCCGGCGGCAACAATGCTTGCGTCATTTACAGAGGATGCAAAAGCCTTGATTCTCGGCACAAACATCGGCGGGCTCGGAACTCTTATCGCATCAATGGCAAGTCTTATTTCATATCGTCAGATATGCAGTTCGGGAAAAGTGAAAAGTTCAGACTATATAATTTATTTTTCAAAAATAAACTTCATACTCCTGGCTGTGTTGCTCGGAATATACGTACTTATCATATAATATCAAAGACCGTTTCATTGCAAAGAAACGGTCTTTATTATTATTTTACTGTTATTGAAACCGGAGCGGTATCAACATATCCAAATATATTCACACACGTCACAAAAACAGTGTATACACCCGGTTTATCAAAACAGAGAGTGTGGGAATTTACTCCGTTTGTGTTTACCGCATTCATTGTACCATCGGGATTTATTGTGCCAACAAAATATCCCGTGGCATATCTGGCGTCAAAGGATATTGGAATCATCTCACCCACAGCTGCCTCCTGACGGTTTACCCCTATCCACTGTTCAACCGGAGCCTGATTCATAACTTCAAATGAGACCGCATAACTATCGGTTGCGCCAAACGAATTTACCGCCGTGGCATATGCAGTATATACTCCTGGTTCATCCAAAACAACAGAACAGCCGCCATATGAAACTACGTTCTTTATCCTCTGACCATCTTTATTTATGCCAATGTAATATTTTGAAGCACCCACAGCTGAAACATCAAATATGATTTCTTCGCCTGCGGCATACATATATTTGTTAGCAGATATTTTTGCGCAAACAGGGACATATTTGCAAAACCGGATTGCACCGTCAAACACGAATTCCGTTCTCGCCGTTTCCGGATAATCGCTGTAGTGTTTGCAGAATTCGTCTATAGAAAGCACCCTCACGCTTTCTGCCACCGTGGGATACATAGAATCTGCATAATAAACATTTCCGTCGCTCACAGCATAGATAAACATCGTGTGCCCATAGGTCTGACCGGCATTTGATGCAGTTCCTTTGTTGAAGCCGAGAAGCAACGGTGTAAAGCTGCCGGTTCCGGGAGTAACGTTCATCATAAGAAGTATATCTCTGAGAGAATATGAATATGCAGAAAAAGGAGTAATTTCATATCCGGTATCTGTTCGTCTTTTTGATGCAAAATGCCTGTATGCCTGATTTCCGTTAAAATTATTTAGCGAACCGGTTATGCCGGAAGCAACAAGCTGATAGCTGACGCACGCACCGCAATAACCGTCAAAATTATTCCTCCCCGACATCCGAAGTGCCGACGTGAAATTCTGACGTGCAAAGCTTAAAATAGCATCTCCTGCATCCGCCAATGCACTATGGCAAATTCCACCGATTATAATCAATACCGCAAGCATCAAACAAATTATTTTTCTCATCATATTCTTCCTCTCAGCATTTAAAACATAATTAATTACATTTTAACACATATATATCAATTTGTAAATCAAATTTTATTACTCACAAAACAAAAATGCTCTGTACTGTGTTTTTTAAAGTATAATACAAATAAGTCCGCCCGAACCCTCGTTTACTATTTTGGAAAGAGTTTCCTGGAGTTTATAGCGTGCATCATCGGGCATTTTACCAAGTTTGCCACGCAGACCTTCGTTTACAAGTTCATGCAATGATTTGCCGAAGATGTTTGTTTCCCATATAGATTTCGGGTTTTCATCAAATTCATTTAAAAGAAAATGTACCAGCTCCTCCGACTGTTTTTCGGTTCCCACAATTGGCGAAACCTCGGTTTCTATATCAGCACGAATCATATGTATGATAAGTAGCAAACCCAAGTCTTTAAGTGCTTTTTGTTTTATGGTGTGTATTTTACCGCGTAATTTTACTATTGTCAAGGATGGTATTGATATAATTCGAAAAAATAGTATAAACATATTGACAAATATCTATATATGTAGTATAATGATATCAGATAGAAAAATATCGATGTGAGGTGATTGAGATGGATGAAAAGAAAGTTGCTATTGTGTTCAAGGCATTTTGTGACGAAAACAGAGTAAAGATACTTGAAATGTTGAAGACCGGTGAAAAATGTGCCTGCAAATTATTAGAGGCGCTTAATGTAACTCAACCAACACTATCTCACCATATGAAAATACTTTGTGATTCAGGTATCGTTGTAGGAAGAAAGGAAGGAAAATGGACACATTATTCCATATCCCCCGAAGGTATGCAGTATGCAAAAGAATATCTGAATGCTTTATCAGAAGAGTAGTCGTGTTGTAAAAAATAAGAAATGACAGCACGACTTACTTTAAAACAAACATATAGATATATTTCTATGTTTCTATATAAGGAGAGTTTGCTATGGAAATATTACAAACAGGATGGAACTTTTTTCAGAATGAAATTATAAGTATGAGGTGGCTCAATGTCCTCATAGGTAACTTGTTAAACAGTGTTGGAGTAGATACCACAGAAAGGATTGGTGGTAGTATTCAATTTTTTCTATATGACATAATCAAAATTATGGTTCTGTTAGGTGTTCTGATTTTGATTATATCTTATATCCAAAGTTTCTTCCCACCGGAAAGAACTAAAAAGATAATTGGAAGGTTTAGTGGAATAGGAGCAAACATCGTAGCCGCCCTTTTGGGAACTGTAACCCCATTTTGTTCCTGTTCGTCAATACCGCTATTTATAGGATTTACAAGTGCAGGTTTACCCCTTGGTGTAACATTCTCATTTCTGATATCTTCGCCTATGGTAGATTTGGGCTCATTAGTTCTGCTTATGAGTATATTTGGCTGGGAAGTAGCAGTTATCTATGTAGTGCTTGGTCTTGTAATCGCAGTTGCCGGCGGAACTCTGATAGAAAAAATGCATCTTGAAAATCAGGTAGAAGAATATATAAGGAATGGTAAAAATCTTGATATACCTCAAGACGAGCTACATTTCAAAGACCGTATTAAATATGCTTGGGAACAGGTAGTTTCTACTGCTAAAAAGGTATTTCCTTATGTTTTGGTTGGTGTAGGCATTGGTGCTGTCATCCATAACTGGATACCGGAAGAATTTATTGTAAAACTACTTGGGGATAATAACCCATTTGGCGTTATAATTGCTACTATCGCAGGTGTACCTATGTATGCCGATATATTTGGAACAATACCTATTGCCGAAGCACTGCTCTCAAAAGGAGCATTACTCGGTGTTGTCCTTTCGTTTATGATGGGTGTGACCACGCTTTCACTTCCGTCAATGATTATGCTTCGTAAAGCTGTTAAACCTAAATTGCTTGGTATATTTGTTGCTGTATGTACAATTGGTATAATCCTTGTGGGTTATTTTTTCAATGCAATACAAAATATTATTATATAAATATGGAGGTATTTATTATGTCGTTATTTAATTTTGGTAAGAAAAAAGAAGAAAAATCTTGCTGTTGCTCGTGTGATTCTGCTCCGAAAGATGTTAAAATTACAAATGAGTGTTGCGGTAAAACGGTAGACGGCATTTGTTGTATTAAAGTTTTGGGAGCAGGGTGCAAAGCCTGTCACACTCAATACGAAAATACAAAAGATGCTGTAAAAAATATTGGAATTGACATCGAGGTAGAGTACATTACAGATATGCAAAAGATTATGGAATATGGTGTAATGAGTATGCCTGCCATTGTGGTGAATGATAAGGTTGTTTCTATGGGAAAAGTTCTTAAAACAAAAGAAGTTGAAGATTTATTCCATAAGTTAGGATTTTAAGGTGATAGGATGAAAAAGAAAATTGCTTTTATCTGCGTACACAACTCTTGCAGAAGTCAGATTGCAGAAGCGCTTGGAAAACATTTTTTAGGTGATAAATTTGATTTTTATTCAGCAGGAATAGAAACAAAACCACAGATAAATCAGGATGCTGTCAGACTTGTGAAACAGATTTATGGTATTGATATGGAGCAGGAGCAATACTCAAAAACAACAGATGAAATTCCTGTTCCTGATATTGCCATATCTATGGGATGTGATGTCGGCTGTCCCTATATAGGTAAAGCCTTTGACGATAACTGGGGATTACAAGATCCAACAGGGCAATCTGATGAGATATTCATTGATATTATTAAGCAGATTGAAGAAAAAGTTAAATTACTTTCTTAGTTTATATTAAAAATATCGGCAGGGACTGCATACAACAGCCCCTGCCGGATTCGTTTTTAGAAAAGTTGTCCAGGTAGTTTTAGTTTTTCCTTGTATGGAAAATTCTTGTCAAACTCATCTACTTCTGCTTCATCAACAAAATAACCCTGTGGCGGAGCATATTCGCCTGTGATGTTATTTAAGAAACCTGCTATAAGCTCCTTACAAAGAAAGAATGAAGCGTCAGCACCTTCGGGCAACCCGTGATAGCGGATGCCAAATTCACTTGCATATGAAAAACCACTTTTTCCGTAAAAGTTGATATTACCCTCAAAGCATAGAGCACCAAACCCAAGTTCTGTCGCTTTTTCGAGCGAATAGTCAAGCAGAATTTTACCATAACCTTGTCTTTTTAGTTCAGGTGTTATGCAAATCGGGCCCATTGTCAGTATTGGAACATCTTTTCCGCTATCAGCCTTAATACATGCTTTCATAAACATATTCTGACCTATAATTTTGCCGCCTTTTTCCATAACAAAATCAAGTTCATGTATAAAGGCATCATCATTTCTTAACTGATTTATCACATAGTGTTCAAGGCAACCTGGTCTGTAAACATTCCAAAATGATTCACGAATCAGATTTTCAACTTCACGGTGGTCTTCTTTTCTTTCTAAACGAATTAAATAGTCATTTTTACTCATTATTTTTCTCCTCCTGATAATTGTTGACTGCAATATGGGGAGGCTTGTGCGGATTTGTATTACACAGCCTCCCGACTATGCTACAATATCCAAGGTGTTGTTTTTCTTCAAACAGCAATACTCCTTAAAATAAAATTTTTATATAATCAAGCCTTACGGCAGGATTAACAAAATTGATA
>JAZSOL010000187.1:0-5564 GCA_045536915.1 Clostridia bacterium | reverse complement strand
TCGTAGGGGACGGCGTCCTCGACGTCCCGTTTCATCGGGAGTTCGGGACGTCGAGGACGCCGTCCCCTACAACGCACTAACCTTGTTTCATCATCCCGACAAATCAAATTTTTGCGATTGATTCAAAAAATGGGGAAACTCAAATGATTCTGCGTTTGAGTTTCCCCATCCAAAAAATCAACTAAATATTGACACTTTCCTACAATTTGTATATAATATGAATTATAGGATTTTTTTTACTGCTTTTAGGATTAAAGAATATTTATTTCCGGAGGATTATTATGACAAAAAAAGAAATTTCTCCAAAAGCATTGGGGATAATAAAAAGAATGCAGCAAAATGAACTTAACGAAAGTGTTATTTATGCTGAAATTGCGAAATTTGCTAAAGGAAAAGCGAATAAGGAAACTCTTTTAAGACTCGCATCAGAAGAAAAAGCACATTACGAAATATGGAAGAGCTACACAGGCATTGAAATGAAACCTCAAAAACGAAAAGTGCTAAAATATAAAACTCTTGCCCGTGTTTTTGGATTCACATTTGCAGTAAAGCTTATGGAAAACGGAGAAGAGGGTGCGCAGAGCGAATATGCACTTCTCGCTTCGGAGGTTGAAGAAAGTGTTCGTATCCGTGAGCAGGAAGAAGAGCACGAAGCTGCTCTTTTGGAAATGCTCGACGAAGAAAGACTCCAATATGTAGGAAGTATGGTGCTTGGAATGAATGATGCTCTCGTGGAGTTGACGGGTTCCCTTGCCGGATTCACTTTTGCAATGCAAAACACACGTCTCATTGCACTTTCCGGTCTTATTATGGGCATTTCCGCAACGTTTTCTATGGCATCGAGTGAATTTTTGGCGGCAAAAAGCGAGGGCAGAACAGATGCGCTCAAATCATGCAGCTACACCGGGATTGCATATCTCATTACGGTTGCACTCCTGATACTTCCGTATCTTGTTTTGGGAAATGAAAGCTATATGACTGCATTGTTTTCAATGATAGCTGTTGTTATTCTTATTATTGCCGGCTTCACCTACTACATATCGGTTGCACAGGGCGAGAAATTCAAGCCAAGATTTCTTGAAATGTCATTAATCAGTATCGGCGTTGCAGTTATTTCGTTTTTCGTTGGCATACTTGCAAAGAAATTTCTCGGAGTTGATCTTTGATAATTCAAAGGAGTATCTATGAAAAACTATAAAATAACCATACAATATGATGGTGGCAGATACAACGGATGGCAAAGGCAGGGCAATACCCAAAACACTGTTCAGGAAAAATTTGAAAATGTTCTTTCGCTGATGTGCGGTTCAAGGGTTGAGATTTTCGCATCAGGAAGAACCGATGCCGGAGTTCACGCGGAAGAACAAACTGCTAATTTCAAATGCGAAACGGAGCTTATCTGCACACAAATAATGGAATATCTCAATAAATATCTGCCCGATGATATAGCTGTTACTTCAATAACCGAGGCGGATATGAGATTTCACAGCAGATTAAACGCGGTTTCAAAAACCTATGAATATGCGATTGCAACGTCTAAACCTGATGTGTTTATAAGAAAATATGTTTTTAAATCCGATGATATTCCCGATGTTGAAAAAATGAAGAGTGCATCTCTCAAATTTCTCGGAACTCATGATTTTAAGGGATTCAGTTCTCTTGGCAAAACAAAAAAATCAACCGTCAGAACAATAAATTCTATTGATATAAAAAATGACGGCCCGGTAATCAGAATCAGAATCAACGGAAGCGGTTTTTTGTATAACACGGTTCGAATAATTGCCGGAACTCTTCTTGATATAGGGATTGGAAGGCTCAGTGAATCTGAAATAGACCATGTTTTTGAAACCGGAATCAGAGAATTTGCCGGCAGAACGCTTCCGGCATGCGGATTAAAACTTATAAAAGTGTATTATTAAAATTTGCAGGAGGATAATATGGATATATTTTCTGTTTTGGGTCTTATAGGCGGGCTTGTTATGTTCCTCTACGGAATGGACCTTATGGGCGACAGCCTCAAGAATCTTGCCGGCGGTAAGCTCGAATTAATTCTTGCAAAGCTTACGGCTTCAAGATGGAGAGGATTCTTGCTCGGGCTTGTTGTTACGGCTGTTATTCAGTCTTCGTCTGCAACAACGGTTATGCTTGTTGGCTTTGTTAATTCAGGCATTATGAAGCTTGGGCAGACTATCAGTATTATTATGGGTGCCAATGTTGGTACAACAGTAACATCCTGGCTTTTGAGCACAGCTGATATCAGCGGTACAGCAACCCTTATAAAGCTTTTAAAACCTGAATCATTCACGCCGATTCTTGCGGCAACAGGTCTTTTGATGACTATGCTTGCCAAAACAGATACCAAAAAGAATACCGGTTTTATATTCATTGGTTTTGCAATTCTTATGTTTGGTATGGAAGCAATGAGTTCGGCAGTTGAAGGTCTTAAGGATAACGAAACCTTTACCAATCTTCTCACCATGTTCTCAAATCCCATAATGGGAATACTCGTTGGCACATTGTTTACGGCTATTATTCAGTCGTCTTCTGCATCTGTTGGTGTTTTGCAGGCGCTGGCGCTTTCGTGTGCTATTCCTTATTCAACAGCAATTCCGGTTATTTTAGGTCAGAATATCGGTACAACCATCACGCCTATTATCTCATCCATAAGCGGAAACACAGATTCCAAGCGTGTTGCAATAAGCTGTTTGTATGTTAAAATGATAGGGGTAATTATTGTTACGGCGGTATTCTATCTTTTGAACGGAATTATGGACTTTGCATTTATGTCGCAAAATGTTAGTGCATTTGATATTGCCGTTGTACACACATTGTTCAATATAATTTCAACTGTTATTTTGCTTCCGTTCTGTTCTCTGATTGAAAAGCTTGCAATAAAGTCAATCAAGGGCAGGGAAGAAAAAGAATCAGATGCATTTGCCGCACTCGACGACCGTTTTCTCAATATGCCTTCATTTGCTGTTGAAAAGAGCAGGGAGCTTGTTTGCGAAATGGCAAATATCGCAGCAGTTACTCTGAAAAAAGCAACAGAGCTTCTGGATAACTATGATAAGTCAAAATTTGAAGAAGTTGAAGCATTGGAATTAAGTGTCGATAAATACGAAGATAAAATCAGTTCGTATCTCGTGAAATTATCGTTCAATCAGCTCAGCACAAAAGACAGTAAGGCAGTAACCGAGCTTTTGCATTGCGTTGGAGATATAGAAAGAATTTCCGACCACGCTCTCAATATTGCCGAAGCCGCTAAGGAAATCTATGATAAGAAACTTGATTTTTCCGCTAAAGCGAAAAAGGATATCGGAATTATTGCGGCGGCAACAGAAGAAATTCTCAAGCTCGCAATTGAGTCGCTCACCGAGGAAGACATCAAAGTGGCAAAACTCGTTGAACCGCTTGAACACGTTGTAGACAGATTAAAAAGAAAAATCAAAGCAGGTCACATCGAACGTCTCAAACATGGTGAGTGCACTATGGAGCTTGGATTCATTCTCTCCGATTTGCTCACCAACTACGAAAGAATCTCCGACCACTGTTCAAATATTGCAGTTTGCTACATTGAAATTGCCAACGATTCCTTTGAGGCTCACGAATACCTCAGAGAGCTTGAAACCGGCGAAGGCACGGAATTCTCTGAAATGTATGAAGAATATAAGAAAAAATATTCAATCTGACAAATCAAAATCAAATGTACAGGAAAGCCGGTAGTGTCCAATGGAACAACAGGAGAAACCACACAGGTCACACTCTTCCACAACACAACAGGTAAGTGGTATTCGTTTAAAGCTGTTTATGATTTCGGTGTGAATGATACCGATATGCCTATGCTTAAAGCATATGTTAATGTAAGATACCTCGGTGAGATAAAAGCTGCAAACAGCAGTTCTGAATACTATAATGTTGACTCCGATGACTACATCAAAGTAATGTTCATAGACGGAATCTCAATCAGTCTTCTTGCAAAAGCAATAGGAAGTGAAAAATAAAATTTAATATAATAGCGCAATATGCGAACAAAAAAAACAGACGGTTCAAATTTTATGACCGTCTGTTTTTTTGAACTCTGTATTCTCCGGTTGTTATTCCCATAACAGATTTTTAAAAAAAGGCAGAGTCATATGAAATCGGATATGCTTATCTATGGAGACATACAGAATTTTACAGACGATACTGTTTTTTATTACATAGGAAATTGCGTCAGCAATTGCTTGTAACAACAAAATTTTCCTTATAAAATTGTGAGCGAAGCGAACAGTTAATTGACGAAGTCAATTTTGTTCTATTATAAAAGAAACGCTGAAGAATATGGAGAAATTAATATGTATATAATAGGTCAGGAAGAAAAAGATGCAGTTGCAAGAATAATAGACTCGAAAGAATTATTTATGGTAAACGGACATGTTGCAATAAATCCTGACCGGACGCAGGATTAAATTGAAAAAATCGCCAAAATACTTACAGAAGCTTTAAATAAATAGTTTCTTTGTTGAATCGGAGAGGTAAAATTGGAAACTTATCACACCGAAAAATATATTTTTAAAAACCAATTCTTTGGAATCGGAAAGGAAGAATATGGAAAACCATTTTCTTTTTTGCCCCACAAACACAGCTTTATAGAGCTTGTTTACGTTGTTTCAGGCAATAGTACGCATTGCGTTGATGATTGTATATATGAATTAAACCCGGGTGATTTGCTGTTTGTTGGTTATAATCAGGTTCATTCGTTTTCAACCAAAGGCGCTTTTTCACATATCAACATCTACATCAAACCGGAATATGTGAGCGAAAAACTTTCAAATGTCGAAACAATTTATGATGTTTTTTCATATTTTATAACAGATTGCAGTTTTACCGACAATGAGATAAAACTTCCTTTCATAACATTAAATCCCAACGAGAGAATAGAGCTGGAAAATCTTCTTATAAAATGTGTTTTGGAAGCAGAAAGAAAAATAACAGGATACGAACTTGCTCTTAACGGATATATACATCTTATTTTTCTCAATATTATCCGTGCGCTCAGAAAAACCAGGAACAACCGGATTGTTATGGCAATAACTCCGCAGATTCTTGAATATATAAATGAGAACTACAATAAAAATCTTACCCTGACCGATATTGCAAACACCTGTTTTTACACTCCGTCATATCTTGCAAGAGCATTCAAAAAAACTTTTGGTATGAGCCTTAAGGATTATATATACAATAAAAGAGTGCAACACGCTGAAAAGCTTCTTGTAGAAACAGATGAATCAATAGAAAACATTGCAATGTCGGTTGGATATGTGAATAAAAATCAGTTTTATAAGCTCTTTAAAAAGAAAAAAGGATGTACGCCTAAGCAGTTCAGAGATGCTAATAAATTTTGATTTAGCGGTGAGTTGGGAACCTAAATTTGTGTTGCGGTATTGTAGGGGACGGCGTCCTCTTTCGTCCCGTTTCATCAGGGTTTCGGGACGTCGAGGACGCCGTCCCCTACAACGCACTATTTTAATTTCATCTCCCCGATAAATCTAAAATTCTCTATAGACAAAACTCAATTTAAATGT
>JAZSOL010000233.1:0-8690 GCA_045536915.1 Clostridia bacterium | reverse complement strand
CGTATTGGTAATTGGGTGATATTTTAGCTTTATAAGGTATTGGTGATTCGCTTGAATGGCCACTGTTAATTTACAGAGGGTGGTTATGGCAAAATGATTTTTATATAAGCTTTCCAAGTTTTGAATTATCTGCAATGATGGTAAGTTTCATTGTAGTGTCAAGCGGCATTGTCGGGTCAATATCAATGCTTACGATATCGTTTTGGCGTATTGCAACAACGTTGGCTTTATATTTTTTTCTGAGATTAAGTTCGAGAAGACTTTTTCCAAGCCATTCTGGTTTTACGTTGATTTCCACAACGGATATTGAAGGAGATAAATCAATAATATCTGCAAAGCCTGAGCTCAGGAGGTTTTTTGCAAGGCGTATTCCGGATTCGCATTCCGGCACAACAACCTTGTCGGCACCAACTTTCAAAAGAATCTTTTTGTGCATTTCATTTGCGCATTTCACTATCACCGTTTTTACGCCGGCTTCTTTGCATAGCGTTGTTGCCATAACGCTTGCTTCGAGATTTCCGGCCATTGAAATAATAACAATATCAATATTGGATATTCCGAGTTGTTCAATAACGTCAGGGTCTGTGATATCAGCGCATTTGCACACGGGAAGCTCGTGTGTAAGTGAATTCACAATAACTTCGTTCATATCAAGCGCCAGAACATCCGCACCGCTGTTGGAAAGTTCTTTTGCAACTGCATAACCGTATCTTCCAAGACCGAAAACTGCATATGATTTGTATATACTCATTAATTATAACTCCTTTGTTTATCCCACACTGATTTCTTCTGTGGGATTTTTTATTATATTCTGATTTTTTTTGCGTGTTTTAAAGGCAATAGCGAGTGAAATCGGACCAATTCGTCCGAGATACATCGTTATTATGATTATAATTTTCCCCCATATATTCAAGGTGGGAGTAAGGTTTCTTGAAAGTCCCACGGTTGCCGTTGCGCTCACTGTTTCAAAAAACAGGTCAATTGCGTCTGCCTGTGTTACTGCGGCAAGAAGAACGGTTGAAACGAATACGATAACAAACGACATAAGCGTAACTGCCAGAGCTTTGCTCACAGCCTGTCCAGATATGCTCCGGTTATATATGCAAACGTCATTTTTGTTTTTGACGGTTGAAAGAGCCGTGATAATTAAAATCACAAACGTGACTGTTTTGATTCCACCGGCAGTACCAACGGGCGAACCGCCGACAAACATCAGAAGAAGAGATACAACCGCCGAAGCATTTGTCAGATTCTGCTGAGGAACCGAGGCAAAACCTGCAGTTCTTGTTGTCACGGATTGAAAAAATGCAATTTGCATTTTGTTTGCAAACGAGTGTTCCTGAAGAGTTCCCGGATTATTATATTCAAAAATGAAAAAGCACAATGCTCCTCCAATAATAAGTATCAAACTTGATGAAAGAGCAATTTTGGAATGAAGAGTCAGATGCTTCAGTGCTTTTATACCGCATTTTCCATGTTTTTTCAGGGTATATATGACATCCCACCACACAATGTATCCAATGCCACCGAAGATAATCAGCAGGCTTGTTGTGATGTTTATAACAGGATTGGTAGCGTAGCTGCACAAGCTGTCGGGCGTTATAATATCAATTCCGGCATTGCAAAATGCCGATATTGAAGTGAACACCGATACCCATATACCTTTTAGTCCGAATTGAGGTATAAACACAAACATATAACAGATTGCGCCCAAAGCTTCTATTAAAAGTGTTCCTGCAATAACCTTTTTCACGAATTTTGCAAGTCCCGACAGCGTATTGAGATTAAATGCATCCTGAATAAGAAGTGTGTCGGAAAGTCCGATTCTGTGATGCAGAAAAATCATAAATGCCGAAACAACAGTTATAACTCCGAGACCGCCAACCTGAATAAGAATCAGAATTACGATCTGACCGAAAGTACTCCAGGTTTCACTTGTTGTAACCGTAACAAGCCCTGTTACGCAGGTTGAAGTTGTTGCAGTGAAAAGTGCGTCAATGTATGGAAGGCTTTTTCCGCTTATGGTACTAATCGGCAACGAAAGAAGAATGCTCCCCGCAAAAATAACTGCAATAAAACCCAGCATAATAATTTGAGTTGTGGAAAATTTGAAAGTTCTTTTTCTCATATTGATTCCTTTCGGGAAAAATAATATGTTCTCATAACGTAATTGTAGCACACAGATGATAAAAAATCAATATTTGTTATTTGTGTTTTTTAAATTCGGTAGGGCTTTTTCCTATGATGCGTTTGAAAAATGTGCTAAAATAATTCTGGTCAACAAAGCCCAGCAACGCTGAGGTTTCCTTAACGCTTTTTCCTTCGTCGAGATATTGGCAGGCAACACGGGCTTTCATACGGTTATAGTATTTCATAACACCATCGCCTGAATATTTAAAGAAAATTTTTTTAAGATATGCCGGACTTATGCAAAGCTTTTCGGCAAAATCGCTTATGCAGTAATTTTCTTCGAGGTTTTCTTCCATAATCTTAACTGCCGCTGAGTATATTTCAGCGCTTTTCAGTCCTGTTGACACTTCGCGGCTCTTATTTGCAACGGCGCAGAATAAAAACAACTCAAATTCAAGCATAAGCTTTTGAGCTTCAAACAAATCAGTAATTTCAGATTCGCAAAATGCAATTGAATTTCGTGAAATGCAACTGTATGATTTTTCGCAAAGTTTTTCAAGTGTATCAGCCTGAACTGAATCGAAGCTTATGAGTCTGCCTTTAATATCCGGAAAAACCGATGCAGTGAAACTTATCACTATAACAGTTGGATTTGTGCCGAATTCAGACCATATTTTGTGAAACTCGTTCGGACGGTGTATAATTGCCTGACCTTTTTGAAGAACATATACGTCTGAATCGGCGGTTATGCCCACATTACCGTCGAGAACAAATACCATCTCCTGAAAATTGTGGCTTTCGCCTTCATATATATAGTCACTTCTGAACCGGCTTTTAAAAAGCGTGTGGATTTTTTCTATGCGGATACCATGGCTTAGATTTGTTGATGATGATTTTTTCTTCATAAAATCTTCTCCGGATAAAGTTATTGTTTGATGATTTTATTATAATGACAACGATGATTGATTGTCAACATTATTATGCTTTTTTGTTGAATTTCGATTATCCGAATTGAAAGATTTTGTATCCGAAAAAATATGTACTTGACATTTTGGTGGTTTTATAATATTATACATTATGTATGCAATAGTGTTAGATTGTTATTTTTGCTACATAGTGAATAAAATAAACTATCGGAGTTGATAAAATGGATACAACACTTTTGATTATGGCGGCAGGAATGGGAAGCAGATTCGGCGGATTAAAGCAGATTGCACCCGTTGGGAAAAACGGCGAAATAATTCTTGACTTTTCGATTTATGATGCGGTTAAGGCAGGATTTAACAAAGCTGTTTTCATTATAAAAAAAGAAATCGAATCAGATTTCAGGGAAGCCGCAGGCAAAAGAATTGAAAAAATGATAGACGTAGACTACGTTTTTCAGCAGAAAGATACCTTTCTTCCCGAAGGCTTTGTAGTTCCGGAAGAAAGAACAAAACCGTGGGGTACGGGGCATGCCGTGCTTTGTGCCAAAGATGCTGTTACCACGCCGTTTGCGGTTATAAATGCAGACGATTACTACGGCAGAAATTCGTTTGAGATAATTCACTCGGCACTTGAAGAAGAAAAAGGAATCTGCATGGCAGGTTTTCGCCTCGGCAACACTCTTACCGAAAACGGAACAGTGAGCAGGGGTGTTTGTGAAATTGAAAACGGACTTTTAAAATCTGTAACCGAGCATACTGCACTCGATAAAAACTGCGGGATTCCTATGGATACAGTTGTTTCAATGAATATGTGGGGATTTGATACCTCTATATTCTCAGAGCTTGAAACAAGATTTTCAGACTTTTTGAAAAATATGAAAAATCCGTTGAAAGATGAGTTCTTCCTGCCTTTTGTTGTTGACGATTTAATCAAACAGCGCGAAGAAAAGGTGAGAGCCTTTATTTCAGACGAAAAATGGTATGGTGTTACATATAAAGAAGATGCAGAAGGTGTTAGAGCGGCACTTTCAAAAATGGAAGAGGAGGGCTTCTACGATGGTATTTGATAATGCACTTACAAGAATAATGAAAGCTTTTAATATTGAAATTGACGTTGCTCCCTACGGAGATGGCCATATCAATGATACCTACATCGCTGATTCAACACCTAAGTATATACTTCAAAGAATCAATACATCTATTTTCAAAGACCCTGACAGTCTTATGAAAAACATCGAACTTGTTACAGAACACTTAAGAAAAAGAATTTTAGAAGCAGGCGGGGACCCAAACAGAGAAACACTCACTCTTATCAGAACCAATGACAAGAAACGTTACTATCGTGATGAAGACGGAAGCTGCTACAGAGTGTATATGTATATTTACGATACAATATCTTTAAATCTCCCCGAAAATCCGTATCAGTTTGAAACATCGGCAAAGGCTTTCGGTAGATTCCAGAATATGCTTGCTGATTTTGATGCAGATAAACTCATGGAAACAATTCCTGATTTCCATAATACTCCCAAGCGTACGCTTGCACTCAGAAAAGCACTTGAAGATAATATTGCAGGCAGAAAAGAAGAGATTATGGATGTGTATAATGCATATTCGGAATTTGATGATATGTGTGCAACAATTTCAAAAGACCTTGAAAGCGGAGCACTTCCTTTAAGAGTTACCCATAACGATACTAAGCTCAATAACGTTCTTTTTGATAAAAAGTCAGGAGAAGGAATCTGCGTTATTGACCTCGACACAGTTATGCCCGGTTCCATGCTTTTCGACTACGGTGATTCTCTCCGCTTTGGAGCATCAACCGCTGTTGAAGATGAAGCGGATCTTTCAAAGGTTAATTTCAGCCTTGAATATTTCGAAAGCTACACAAAGGGCTTTTTGTCTGAAGTTAAAGATAGCATAACCGAAAGAGAAGTTGAACTTCTTCCGTTGAGTGCACTTGTTCTCACATATGAATGCGGTATCAGATTTTTAACAGACTATCTCAATGGCGATACATATTTTAAAATTCATTATCCCGATCAGAATCTTGTGAGAGCAAAAAATCAGCTTAAGCTTTGCCAGGATATTGTGACAAAGCTTGACGATATGAAAGCGATTGTAAAAAAATATATTTAACAATTAACCCCCTCACCCCCTTTGGTAAATGATTAATTCAATAATTGCAGGGCTCGGAGGTTTCCGACGAACCGCAAATGCAGTGTTAATGGCGCATCCTTAAGGTTGCGCCGTGCAATGGCTGATTAAATCAGAATTTACTTTAGAGACGTGAGGGGTTTTTCGGAGGAATTTTTAATGAGAAGCATTAATTTGAAAAATGTTAATCTTTTCGGTGAAATAACCGATATTAAAGTGACAGACGGAATAATAGAGAAAATCGGAATTAATTCCGAGTCCGGCACCGATTTTGGCGGAATGAAAATATACCCTGCACTTTTTGATATCCATGCTCACGGCGTTATAGGTCACGACACTATGGATGCAGACTGCGTAAAGGAAATGTCTGATAATATGTTTGTTCACGGAACAATTGCCTGGTGTCCAACTACGATGACAATGGATTTTGAATCCATAAAAAAAGCTACCGATACTATCCCTGAGGGATGTAAGGCGGATGTTATAGGCTATCATCTTGAAGGTCCGTATCTTAATGCAAAATTCAAGGGTGCTATGAATGAAAAGTATTTAAGAGCGGCTGATATGGATGAATTTATGAAGTTTAAAAACGTTGCAATGATAACTGTTGCGCCGGAGATTGCGGGGAATCTTGAATTTATTGAAAAGTGCCCCGCAAAGGTTTGCATTGGTCACACTGCTTGTGATTACGCAACCGCTTTTGAAGCAATTGAAAAGGGTGCAGTGTGCTTAACCCACACTTTCAATGCAATGAGTCCCATACATCACCGCGACCCGGGCCCTATTGGTGCGGCTATGGATAAGGGAATTTATGCGCAGGTAATATCCGACGGAATTCATCTTCACCCCTCGGCAGTCAGAATGCTTTATTCGCTTTTTGGCTCAGACAAAATGATTCTCATAAGCGATGCTATAAAAGCAACCGGACTTTCCGACGGAACATATGAATTTGGTGGTCAGCAGATGACGGTTACCGATAAAATTGCAAGAACGAAAAACGGAAACCTCGCAGGAAGCACATCTTATTTGTATGATTGTGTGCTCAAAGCAATAGAGTTTGGAATTCCTGAAAAAGAAGCATTTAAAATGGCATCTGAAACACCGTTTAATATGTTGGGTATCAAACGTGGAAAAATAGAGGCGGGATATCCTGCTGATTTTATTGTTGCTGATGAAAATATGATAATTAAACATATGATTAAAAACGGAGAAATAAACTGAGAAAATCCGCATTTGAATCAATTCCGGAGGCGGATTTTGGTTTATTCGACAGTATAAAAGAACATATCTTCGGGCAGAATTCTAATATGATTCTGACTTCGGAGGTTTGTTAATATGATAAATAAAGTTGAAATATGCGGAGTGAATACTTCACGGCTTCCGGTGCTCACAAATGCCGAAAAGCTTGCTCTTTTTAAAAGGATTAAAAACGGAGACAAAAGCGCAAGAGAAGAGTTTATATATGGAAATCTGAGACTTGTGCTTTCGGTGATTCAGAAATTCTCCAACAGAGGCGAAAATGCCGATGATCTTTTTCAGGTGGGATGCATAGGACTGATGAAATCCATTGATAATTTTGACTTGTCGCAGAATGTTCAGTTTTCAACCTATGCCGTTCCCATGATAATAGGGGAGATACGCCGGTATTTAAGAGACAATAATTCAATCAGAGTGTCGAGGTCATTAAGAGATACTGCCTATAAAGCACTCGGAGTAAAGGAAAAGCTTATGGCAGAGAAAGAGTGTGAGCCGAGTGTGGAGGAAATTGCCAAAGTGCTTGGAATGGACAAGGAAGATGTTGTGTTTGCGCTTGATGCAATTCAGGAACCGGTATCGCTTTTCGAACCGGTATATAATGACGGTGCTGATGCAATATTTGTTATGGACCAACTCAGCGATGAAAAGAGCGTAGACGAAAACTGGCTTGAAGAAATTTCGCTCAAAGAGGCAATAAAAAAACTGAACGACCGCGAAAAACACATAGTGACATTGAGGTTTTTTAAGGGGCGCACGCAGATGGAGGTTGCCAAAGAACTCGGAATAAGTCAGGCTCAGGTTTCAAGGCTTGAAAAGACGGCGCTTGGGCATATGAAGAAAAATATGTAAATATATAGAAAAAACACTTGTTAAATTCCGAAATATATGATATTATAGAACAGTCAGATTTTTATCTGGCTGTTTTATGACACAGGAGGTTAATTATGGAAAGAGAAAAATTTGGTTCAAGACTTGGTTTTATCTTGATTTCAGCAGGATGTGCCATAGGTCTTGGGAATGTGTGGCGTTTTCCGTACATAGTAGGTAAATACGGCGGTGCAACGTTTATTCTTATTTATCTGTTTTTCCTTATTGCGTTTGGTTTGCCTATAATGACAATGGAATTTGCAGTAGGAAGAGCAAGTCAGAAAAGTATGGCAGAGTCGTTTAAGGCTCTTGAACCAAAAGGTACAAAGTGGCATTACGCATCGGTACTCGGTATTGCGGGAAACTATCTTCTGATGATGTTCTACACCACGATTACAGGTTGGATGTTTGCTTATCTGTATAAATTCATCAAAGGTGATTTTTCAAATATTGCAGGCGATGCGGCAACTGCGGTAAATGAGCAGTTCGGCGCTTTTGTTTCGGATGCGGGGCTTGTTGTGGGCTTTATGCTTATTGCAGTTGCAGTAGGATTTTTAATTTGCTCGCTCGGACTCAAAAATGGTGTTGAAAAAATCACAAAGGTTATGATGCTTGCACTTCTGGCAATTATTGTAGTATTGGCAATTCATGCTGTATCACTTCCCGGAGCATCTGCAGGTATCAAGTATTATCTTGTTCCTAATCTTGACGGCATAAGAGAATTCGGACTTGGTGAGGTTGTTTTTGCGGCACTCGGACAAGCGTTTTTCACACTCTCAATCGGTATAGGTTCAATGGCTATTTTTGGAAGCTATATCAAAAAAGACCGCAGATTATTTGGTGAGAGCATAACAATAGCACTTCTTGATACATTTGTTGCATTTACGGCAGGGCTTATAGTTATTCCTTCGTGTTTTGCTTATGGTATTTCGCCGAGCGAAGGTTCGGGACTTGTTTTCAAAACTCTCCCGGTTATATTCTCGCAGATGACCGGCGGCAGAATATGGGGTTCGTTATTTTTCCTCTTTATGCTGTTTGCGGCACTTTCCACCGTTGTTGCCGTGTTTGAAAATATAATTTCAATGGGTATGGACAAATGGGGATGGTCAAGAAAAAAGGCATGCCTTATAAATGTTATTCTGGTGGCGGTTCTTTCGCTTCCGTGCGCACTTGGATTCAATGTGCTTTCGTGGATTGCGCCTCTTGGTGAAGGAAGCGTTGTGCTTGACCTTGAAGACTTTATTGTAAGTAACAATCTTCTTCCCATAGGCTCTATGATATATGTTATTTTCTGTTGCAACAACAAAAAAGGCTGGGGATGGGATAACTAAGTCGGATCGTAGCCATGTCGTTCTG
>JAZSOL010000234.1:0-2315 GCA_045536915.1 Clostridia bacterium | reverse complement strand
TGCATAATACAAATCGGTATCAGCAAGGCAGTTGCCACTCCAGCCGCCATAGTTAAAATACATCGAGTTGATATCGCTCCAGTTTTTTATACCTCTGCTTGGGGTAAATGACGATGGTGTGAGCTCAACAACTTTCCAGCCTGTCCAGTTTACTGTGAAGGTTGTGTAATAGTAGCCTGAAAGGATATCTGTTGAAGCTTTGTTGAATATCACATTAACCTTCTGCCCGTTATTTGCCGTGGAATAAACCGGAACACGGATTTTTGAAACCGTTGACCAGTTGTTGCCAATTCCGAATTTTGCAAAGGCAAATTCGGTTGATTCCTTATTGGATGATGATGAAGGAACCTTAAGACGGCTTGAGCCTCTATAGTTGGCAATCCTGTTGTCCACAACAGTGAGAACCTCTGCACCGTTGTTGTTTGAAGCATTAATCTCTGCACCGAGACAGTAGATTTCATTGTCAAACATAAAGTATGATTTCTTCGCAGTAAGGTCTGAGGTGTGGGCAGGATTTTTGCCACCGTATTCACCGCCATCCTTACCGAAATCAGTATCATTATGATAGCTTTCAAGGTGCATTGCGGCTGTTGAATATTTGCCGTCAAGCTCTACTCCTCCCACAAAGTCCTTGGAGCTTAAGTATTCATTACCCTGCGCAACCGTTGCAAGCTGCCTTTTCTGAGTGTCAACAGTTGTACCGGGGAGGCGGTAGTAGTTGATGTTTTTCCAATAATTCGAAGCAGATGAATTTGCCTCATCCTTCAGGATAAGCTCTGTTCTGCCGTCACCTAAGTACCAGCCGTTTTTGTTGAGACCGTTTATGGATTCGTAGTTAAAGATTCTCGATGATGACATCGAAATTCCCATGCCCCAGTCGGAGCGTCTCTGAACAACCTTATCTATATTGCCGAACACATTGGCAAAATCATAACGGTATTGGTCATATTCATCTGATGCCACAATTTCATTGTAGGTGTCGAGATATTCAACATCCACACTTCCATTATATTTTGAAGGATTCGAACCGGCATAGTATTTGATGATTGAGCCTACTCTGATTTTATCTTCTTCATCAAAAAGATCAAAGCATTTTGTGCCGATTGAAACTATTGAATTTGAACTTCCGGTTTCACTCGGATTTTCACCTCTTCCGAGGAACATCCTGAACATTCTTGTTCCGTATGTTGCACCGTCAAAGGAATTTACAAGCCAGTCGGCAAGATTATCAATACACTGCTTTGAGATTTCAAACTTTGTGTCTTCAAAAAGTCTGATTATGCTTGCGGCAGATGTAAGGTGCTTGATTCCGTAGCTGCCGTTCATTGCATGAAGTGTGTGATACAAATACGAGCCGTCGGTATAGAAGCCGTGTCCTTTATTGGGAGTGTAGGCCTGCCGCTGTGCATCAAGCTGACTTTCAAGGTGGCGGGCATTTTCCACATACATAAAGTTGCCTTCGGCTTTTTCTTTGTATTCATTAATTCTTTCAGGATTCTTTTCAAGAGCCGCCGCGCAGATTATGAGCTCACAGGCATCCATATAGTTTGCACCCGAGGAATAGGTAGTGGGCGAAACGTGGTGGAAGCATTTGAGATAGTTTGAAATCTGCTCAGATGAAAGCGAATCACGCACTATCATCATGGTATACATTATGGCATAGGGAGTTCCGATTTTCCAGTCATGCCAGTTATATGCCGAGGTTGAGCGCCATCCGGTGCCGTTTATTTCATCTTCACCGTAGCGGTTCTGATAAAACCATTCGAGCGAATAGAGAATATCTTCAAGAAGGCTTTCATCCCGGTAAAGCTCACTTCCATAGGTGCCGTAGGCAAGTGCCATATTTTTTATTCTGTCGGCGGTGGTTGTCATGTGAGCGGTGGTTGTGGTGGTCTGGTCGGTGAAGAGCTCTGCGGCACCTTCTGTTTTGTCAAGAAGATTTCGTGCCGATTTTGCCGCTGATGTTACAGATGAAATTTTTGAAGCAACAGCTGAGTTGGAAAGGTCATTGAGTGCTTCATTTCCAACCAGAGTTCTGAGCTTATTTTCGATAACAGCTTCGCAATCGGCGTCTGTGTAATCAGCGCTGTTTACCTTATCAAGCTTTGAAGCAATCTGCTCATCAACCTCATTTACACCAAATTCATTAAAATATGTAATAAAATCAATGTCGCTTTCAGAGCCCATTACTGCAAGTCTGCCCCTTTGGTGAAGCGGAATGTCAAAAAGCTCACACATATCCGAAAGAGGAACGTATATTTCCGAATTGTAAAGATATGCATTTTCAGAAAGCTTATGCTTATAAAGTCGGAGGC
>JAZSOL010000275.1:0-24359 GCA_045536915.1 Clostridia bacterium | reverse complement strand
ACGAGGGCGCCCTTGACACGCTTGCAATTTTATGTTATATTGCAACTAAGGGATGAAATCCCGTAAAATGGATTTCATCCCTCAAAAAACTTAAGATTATATTATCATTTTGGAGTTTACACAAAATTTCGGACAGCCCCTTTTTATTATTCTTTCTTTTTATTCCTTTTTTGAATATATTGGTTAGAAATATGAATGAAAAACAACACATTCTTTTACTTGGGCTTGTTTCTTTTACTTATATTTTCTTAGGGACAGTACCGTTTTTTTCTGTAACGATGAATTATGTTTCCTGGTTTATGGTTTTGTATATTATTGCCTCATATATAAGATTGTACCCAAAAGAAATATTTAATAATACAAAACTATGGGCTTTTGTTAGTGTGGCACTTATAATAATAGCATCATTGTCTGTAATTGTATGTGCATACATATCAAAAGAAATTGAACGTTCTTTGTGGTATTACTTTGTACAGGATTCAAATACGGCTCTTGCTGTTTTGATAGGCATTTCAACATTTTTGTTTTTTAAAAATTTAAAAATGAAATACTGCCCATTCATAAATCAGATTTCAGCAACTTGCTTTGGAGTATTGTTGATCCATGCTAACAGCGATATAATGCGTCGCTGGTTGTGGCAAGATGTTCTTGATAATGTTGGCGTATACAACTCATCATTTTTGATAGTTCATTCTGTATTAAGTGTATTAGGGGTATTTATTATATGTTCGATAATTGATATGTTGAGAATAAAATTTATAGAGACTCCATTTTTCAATTATTTTGATAAAATATATGATAAGTTTTACATATTGTTTAACCAGAAGAAAATGCACTATTCTGAAAAGCTAAATGCAAAGGGAAATTAATCATTGTTTTTGGGTCATATCTTAACACGAGTTTTTCTTGAAAATTGGTTGCAACTAAACCTTACATATCGCAATAATCAGGATAGGTTCAAATTTTAACCTGACGCGGTTTTATATAGCGGAATATATTTTGATGAGGTGATTGAAAATGATAAGGCATCCATTTCCGCCTTTATATAATAAAGATTCTAAAATTCTGATTTTGGGAAGTTTTCCGTCAGTGAAATCACGTGAGCAAATGTTTTTTTACGGGCATCCTCAAAACCGTTTTTGGAAGGTGATTTCTTCCGTATTCGGATGCAATGTGCCGGAGACTGTTGAAGAGAAAAAGCGGTTTTTGTTTGAAAACGGTATTGCGCTTTGGGATGTTATTGCTTCATGCGAGATAACGGGAAGTTCAGATAGCTCTATCAGGAATGTGAAAGCAAATGACCTTTCGGACATTCTGAGGGAAGCGGACATCAAACAGATTTTTGTTAATGGAAAAACTGCAGAAAAATACTTCAAAAAGTATACAAAAGCTCAAATAAACAGAGATGCGGTATGCTTGCCGTCCACATCCCCTGCAAATGCTGCCTGGTCGGTAGACAGGCTTGTTGAAAAATGGAAAGTGATTAAAAGTATTTAAAATATTATCTTAAATATTTTGTCTGCGTAACGGTTATATAACCCTGATTAAAGAAAAGGGCATACACTAAAAAATTGCATTTTTTGACAATTGGTTGCAGGAGTATATGTGTATTTTTTTGGCGGAAACCGTTAATATATTTTCAGTTTTAAGATATGAGTGAATTTGTTCATTAATTTTTGTTTGTGAAATCATATGTGGTGAATGCATAATACATATTATTTGAATGAAGGGAGTTTAATTTATGGAGTATGAAAAACTTATCTCAGAAAGATATTCTGTGAGGAAATTTAAAACGGGGCATTTGCCTCAGGAATGCATTGATTCAATTCTGAGCATTGCCCATAAAGCACCAACGGGTTGCAATTTTCAGCCGCAGAGGATTTTGGTGCTGAATAGCGATGAGTCACTGGAAAAACTTAAAAATTGTACGAGGTGTCATTTTTCGGCACCAACTGCAATGCTTGTGTGTTATAATGAGGATGAAAGCTGGAAACGCCCTTATGATAATGCACTTTCTGCACCTGTTGATGCTTCAATAGTGGCAACTCATATGATGCTTGCTGCTCATAATCTTGGCATTGGGTGTTGTTGGGTTATGCACTTTGACCCGGAGGCAATGAAAGCGGCATATAATATTCCGGATAACATAAAACCCGTGGCACTGTTGGTTATGGGATATCCGGCTGAAGATTCGGAGCCGCTCGATTTGCATTATAAAGTGCGTCCTGCACAAGATGTTGTGTTTTATGATAATTTTTAAATTTAAATATTATAATGAGATATATTGCAAAATACATAATTATAGTAACGGGAGGATATTAAGTGAAAAAAGAAGTTTATGAAAAATTAGAACCGTATATAAGAAAAATGTCGGCGGTTTCATCGGTCAACAATACCATAATGCCCGAAATGTATGCTTTGCATAACGTAAACAGGGGACTCAGAGACCTAAACGGAAACGGAGTTGTTACAGGTCTTACCGAAATTTCAAGTATTAAAGCCAAAGAAATAAACAGCGCGGGAGAAGCGGTTCCCTGCGACGGTAAGCTGCATTACCGCGGATATGACATAGAAAGCCTCACAGACGGATTTTTGAATGACGGACGTTTTGGATTTGAAGAAATAATATATCTTTTGCTTTTTTCTGAGCTTCCCGACAAGGCGGGGCTCAATGAATTTAAAAGTGTGCTTGGCGATTGCCGGAGTCTTCCGACTTCGTTTGTCAGAGATATGATTCTTAAAGCACCCGGAAGCGATATGATGAATATTCTTGCAAGATGCGTTCTGGCGCTGTATACCTATGACGATAATCCTGATGATATTTCCGTTGAAAATGTTTTGAGGCAGAGTTTGTTTCTGATATCGGTTTTTCCGCTTCTGGCAGTGTATGGCTATCAGTCTTTTCAGCATTATTACAATGAACAGAGCCTGAGTATTCATTTGCCCGGCAAAGAGCTTTCAACGGCGGAAAACATTTTGCATCTTCTCAGGGGCGATGGGAATTATTCTGAACTTGAAGCGAAAATTCTTGACCTTGCTCTCGTTATTCATGCCGAACATGGAGGCGGAAATAATTCCACTTTCACAACCCACGTTGTAACATCTTCGGGTACGGATACGTATTCGGCAATTGCGGCGGCTCTTGGTTCTCTTAAAGGCCCCCGTCACGGAGGCGCAAACATTAAGGTTGTGCAGATGTTTGATGATATGAAGTCGAGTATTGATATTTCGGATAAAGGGCAGATAAAAGATTATCTTGTGAAGCTTCTCGGAAAAGAAGCTTTTGACAGAGCAGGTCTTATATATGGAATGGGACATGCGATATATTCAAAATCTGACCCGAGAGCAAATATACTGAAAAAATGTGCAAAGAGTCTTGCTGTTGAAAACGGATTTGAGGAAGAATATGAACTTTATAAGACGGTGGCTGAGCTCGCTCCGGAAATCATAGCTCAGAAGCGCAAAATGTATAAGGGTGTGAGTCCGAATGTGGATTTCTATTCCGGTCTTATCTACAGAATGCTTAAACTCCCATGCGAGCTCTACACTCCCATATTTGCTGTTTCGAGAATTGCCGGTTGGAGTGCACACCGTATTGAAGAAATTCAAAACACCGGTAAAATCATACGTCCGGCATACATCAGCGTTAAAGAGCCTTGCAGGTATATTCCCTTAAGCGACAGATAAGTTATACCAAAATATCCGAAGTAACGTTGAATATTTGTCCAAATTCCACCTTGCAATATCCTTTTTTTATGATATAATAGAGATTATATATTATTATGGATTTATATACACTCAGATTAATATATTATATATATGCGATTTTAAAGAGGTGAGCATGGTATGAAAATGTGTGCTATATGTAAAAAAAATCCGGCTGTGGTTTTTATAAGTAAATCAGACGGTAAAAATTTTATAAATGAAGGTTATTGTTTGCCTTGTGCAATGAAAACCGGCATAACCCCTCCCGGTCAGCTTGCCGAACAGTTCGGAATTGACCCTGAGGAACTCAGGGAAATGGTTGAGAGTATGACCGATATGCTTGAAAACGGTGATATGCACAATGCATTTGCCGATATTTTTGGTGGCGGCAACATTATGGAACCTATGGATGAATTCGATGATGATTCGGGAGAAACCAAAATTCCCATAAACGACAAAAAAGCAAGGCAGTCAATGAAAAAAGAACAGAAAAAGAAAAAGTGCCTCAATAACTTTGGTGTTAATCTCACCGAAAAAGCAAAGCACGATCTTCTTGACCGTATTGTGGGAAGAGATAAGGAAATTGAAAGAGCAGTTCAGATTCTGAACCGCCGTTCCAAAAACAATCCCGTTCTTCTTGGTGCCCCCGGAGTGGGCAAAACTGCAATAGCTGAGGGAATTGCCCAGAGAATTGCTGCAGGCGATGTTCCGGAAAAGCTCAGCGGTGCAGAGGTGTATTTGCTTGACCTTGCAAATGTTGTTGCAGGAACGCAGTATCGCGGTCAGTTTGAAAGCAGATTAAAAAATATTGTTGAAGAAGCAAAAAAGGATAATGTTATTCTTGTTATCGACGAAATTCATTCGATTGTAAAAGCAGGAGATGCCGATGGGGCAATGAATGCCGCCAACATCTTAAAGCCTGCTCTTTCAAAAGGTGATATTCAGGTTATTGGTGCAACAACTCTTGAAGAATACAGAAAGTTTATTGAAAAGGATGCCGCACTTGAAAGAAGATTTCAGCCTGTTATTATTGACGAACCTTCGTATGAAGAAACTGTTGAGATTATAAAAGGAACAAGGGAATATTACGAAGATTTCCATTCCGTCACAATAGATGACAGCGTTATCTGCGATGCAGTTTCGCTTTCGGGAAGATACATCCATGACAGATTTTTCCCGGACAAGGCAATTGACGTTATTGACGAAGCCGCATCAAAGCTTAATATCGATAGCCCGTATTCAAAGGGAATTGTGAAAGTTAAAAGCGATATTGCAGCCATTGATGGCAAGCTCGAAGCTTTGGAAAGCGAAGAGACACAAACTCCCGAATATGAAAAAATAGCAATTCTGAAAAGTGATAAATGCCGCCTTGAGGGAGAACTCGACGGGATGCGCAAAAAGCAGAGAGAAACTAAACTTACCACTTCTGATATTGCATCGGTAATAGAATTATGGACAGGAATACCCGTGAAAAATATTACTGAAACCGATAAAGATAAGCTTTTAAAACTCGAAGAAAGTCTTCACAGAAGAATTATAGGTCAGGATGAGGCTGTGAGCTCTGTTGCAAGAGCGGTGAGAAGAAACCGTGCACTCAGTCTTACCAAAAAACGTCCTGTTTCTTTCATTTTCGTAGGACCTACGGGTGTGGGCAAAACAGAGCTTGTGAAAGCTCTTGCCGAAAATCTTTTCAGTGACGAAAGCGCTCTTGTAAGACTTGATATGAGCGAATATATGGAAAAACATTCTGTTTCAAAGATTATTGGTTCGCCTCCGGGATACGTTGGCTATGATGATGCAGGTCAGCTCACGGAAAAGGTGAGAAGAAAGCCTTATAGCGTGATTTTGCTTGATGAAATAGAAAAAGCTCATCAGGATGTGTTCAACATTCTTTTGCAGATTTTAGACGATGGCAGAATAACCGATTCACAGGGCAGAAAGGTTAATTTTGAAAACACGATTATTATTATGACTTCCAATGCCGGAACGTCTGTTGGTTCTGCTTCAGGTATGGGCTTTACAACGTCGGACGATGGAGTGAGTGTTAAAATCGACAGAACCTTAAAAGAAATTTTCAGACCTGAATTTCTCAATCGTGTGGACGAAGTTATTCAGTTCAAGGAGCTTACAAGAGAAGAACTTCTCGATATCTGCGAGCTTATGCTTTCAGATGTGAAAAAAGAGGTTAAAGCGCTCGGTGCTTCAATTTCGGTGAGCAAGTCTGCCAAAGAAGCAATACTCGACAAATCATATAATCCGCGCTACGGTGCAAGACCTATTCGCCGTGAGATTCAAAGATGTATTCAGGATCCCCTTAGTGATATCATACTTTCCGCTGATGACATCAGCGGAGCAAAAATCAGTGTGGATGCTTTGAAAGGTGAGGTAAGGGTAAGGCTTGTGCAGAATATAGAATAAATATCAGAAGGGAATGTAAAAAAAGTCCAGAACGTCAAAAGCTTTTTTCCTATTCCCCAAAAAGTGACTGTAAAAAATCCGTGGGTTTTTTACAGTCACTTTTTTTGAAAATAAAAAACCTTCCTGATAGGGAAGGTTTGCTTCGGACAAATTATGCGCCGATTTTATTGAGCTTTATAGCTAACTGAGCTTTCTTTCTTGCAGCTGTGTTTTTGTGAAGAATACCTTTTGCAACAGCCTGGTCAATTTTCTTGAATGCTAATTTGCAAGCTTCAACAGCATTTGCTTTGTCTGCTTTTGCAGCGAAAGCGTCAAAGTTTTTGATGCAAGTTTTGAGATTAGATTTAATCATCTGGTTTTTGAGGGTTTTGGTAGCGATAACTTTAACTCTCTTTTTTGCGGATTTAATATTAGGCAATATACTCACCTCCAATTGCTCTTATTCATCAGTATGATGTATTATAACATAAAGAAATTCAAAAATCAAGTGTCAAATTCAATTTTATTGAAATCGCACATAAAACGTGTTTCAAATGGCTCTATATATGCAAACTGATGCAAAAATTACTAAATTTAGCTTTGTTTGAGACGCACAACCTCTTCTTCATCGGGATTAACATAGAGAGTGTTGTAGCTTACATATATTACCATTCCGGGTTTGGCACCTGATGGTTTTTTCACGTTTTTGACCTCCGTGTAGTCAACGGGTACACTTTGAGAGTTTCTGCCTTTGCTGTAGTATGCGGCAATGGCGGCAGCCTGAAGATATGTTCTTTCGGGGACCTCCATTGCATCCTCGGTTTTAATTATTGCGTGTGACCCGTGGATGCCTTTGGTGTGAAACCATATGTCGGTGCTTCTTCCGAGTTTTAAGGTGACGTAGTCGTTTTGCTTATTGTTTTTGCCAACGTAGATGTCGTAGCCGTCATCACTCACGAAGTGCATGGGATTGGGTATTTCAGCTTTTTTTCGTTTGGGAAGTCTGCCTTTGTTTTTGAGATACCCCTGTTCTATTAGCTCGTCGCGAATCTGATTTATCTCCGCGCCTGTTTCCGCTTTCATAACTGCTTCTCTCACGGATTCAAGATAATCAATTTCTTCCTCGTTTATTTTCTTTTGCTTCAAAGTTTCTGCTTCGGCGGTTTTTTCCTTATTATATTTGGTATAGTATCGCTGAGCATTTTTTGAGGGGGAAATGTCTGTTTTGAGAGGAATGGTTATTTCTTCTGAGTCGGGGCTGTAGAAATTTATGACCGTAACCTCTTTCATTCCCTGTTGTATCATATATATATTGGCGGTAATCAAATCACCGTACATTTTGTATTTTTCTCTTTTGCCGGCATTTTTCAGAGTTTCGTTTTGAATCTGCAGTTTTTTTGCACATCTTTCAAGGCTTGTTGAGAGAAATTTCATTAAATCTCCGCTTTTTTGCCTGAGGCTTTCCGCAGAGGCTTTTTTGATGTAGAAAGTTTCAACAGCTTCGTTGACAGAAGCAAAATGGTCAACATATGCTGATGATGAATATTGTGCAATGTCTATGCTGCAAAAATCAATTGGTTTTTTACTTTCTTTATTGGTTATGATGCATGGGTTATATATTCCGTCTTTGATATCATCAATAATTCCTTTGAAATTAACGCTCACCTTTTCAAGGTCATCTCTGTCGCATTCGGGGCCTGAAATGTCGCACATTCCGATTGCTCTGTATACCGCTTCCCTTGCAACGAGAGGACTTATGCCTGAGTAGGCATTCATAAGCTGTTTCCAGAGCGGAAGGTCATCGTGTGA
The DNA here is from genome assembly GCA_045536915.1 of Clostridia bacterium. GTDB lineage: Bacteria > Bacillota > Clostridia > UMGS1810 > UMGS1810 > RGIG1828. The sequence goes on along the minus strand of JAZSOL010000275.1, from coordinate 16,448 downwards.
AAGAGAGTAGAGTATGTCTGTTTTATCGGAGTCAATCGGATTTTTCTTGCCCTGAGACGGCGGCGCTTCATAGGGGAGACCGGGGAGAACCTGACGCACACTGCTGACGGTTATGTCAACGTGAAAAATGCAGTCTAAAATTTTTCCGTCTGCATCCGTGAGGATGATATTGGAATGCTTGCCCATAATTTCCACTATCAGATATTTGGTTGAAAGAAATCCCAGTTCGTCATAGCTTTCAACACCTATCTTAACAATTCTTTCAAATCCGTCCTGACTTACGGAAAGAATTTTTCCTCCGCCGATGTGTTTTCTTAAAAGCATACAAAACATAGGCGGTTTATCGGGATTTTCTTTCTTGCTTTCAGTGATGTGGATTCTCGGGAAAGAAGCATTTGCACATATGAGGAGCTTGTAGGCGCCGGTAAAGGTGCGCACGCTTATAATAAGCTCATCGCGTTCCGGCTGATGAATTTTATCGATTCTTCCGCCTGAGAGTTTTTTGTTTATTTCATTTGTGAGTGCAGATATAACTATTCCATCGAGTGCCATAAGTTTCAAATCCTTTTTTATAAATATTGTATATAATATCATATAATAACAAATTGTGCAACAGAAATTTTTTTGATTTCCCCATAAAAAATAAAACTTGTTGACAATTTAATTCCAATATGTTATTATATCTGTTGGCAAAATAGAATTTAATTCCAAAAGAGGTGGTGCAATGAGCACTATATCGTGTATTGCTGAAATTAAAAGCAAGTATCCTTCTCTGACAAAGGTTGAAAAAAGAATTGCAGATTTTATTGTTTGCAACTCTGATGAGGTTATTGCTTTATCTGTTGGAGAATTTGCGGCGAGGGCAGGCGTGGCTCAGTCGGCGGTTGTGAGATGTTGTAAGTCTTTGGGATTTGATGGATATTCGGATTTTAAAATTTCGCTTGCAATGGAGCTTTCGCGAAACAAACAGCTTAATTTCGTGCCCTACATATCTCCGCAAGATACTCCCGGAACGGTTATGGATAAGGTTTTCGGAGCAAATGTGAAAACTCTTCACGATACAGCCGAAAAACTCGACAGGAAACTTCTCGATAGCGTGGTTGAGCTTCTTGCCGGTGCAGAAAAGATATACATATATGCCGTGGGAACTTCTGCGGGTCTTGCGGTTGATTTTCAGTATCGCCTTATGCAATTTGGCTTTTGTGCGTTTTGTGTTACCGATGAAGCTACTATGAAGATATCTACTCTTAATGTTACACGCAGAGATGTTGCCATCGGCATTTCGCATAGCGGACGGACAATTGCAACCATTGAAACTCTTGGACTTGCCAAAAAAAATGGTGCCGGAACAGTTTGTCTGACAAGTTATCCGGAAAGTCCAATAACGAAAATCTGTGATTTCCCGATGTGTGTGTATTCCGATGAAGTTAATTATCCGGTTGAAGCTGTGTCGGCGAGGATATGCCATATGAGTGTGTTGGATGCAATATCCATAAGTCTGAGTGCACGAAGCTATGAAAAAACACTTGAGCGTGCAAAGGAAAACCGCGCTCTGATTGATACTATAAGATATGATTATTGAATAATGAGGTTTTGTTATGAATAAAAAAATGTATTTGTTTATTATTGCTTATCTTTCATATGTTTCCATTTATATAGCCAGAGTAAACCTTTCTATGGCATCGCCCGGGCTTATTGAGGGATTTATTCTCGATAATGCAGAGCTTGGAATAATGGCAGGCTTGTTTTCCGTTGTGTATGCTTTCGGCAGGCTTGTAAACGGAAGCCTGAGCGATAAGTGTTCGCCGTGGATAATGATATCTGCAGGACTTCTGTTTTCAGGTCTTGCCAACATAGGTTGCTCTTTTTTTCCGCCGTTTATCGGGATGTGTGTGCTGTGGACAGCAAATGCTTTTGCGCAGTCGATGCTGTGGAGTTCGGTGTTGTGTGTGGTTGCGTCAATATATGACGAGAAGAAAGCAAAGAAAATGACATCATATATGGTAACTTCTGTTGCCACGGGTAATATTGTTGCTATTTTGCTCACAACATTTATTATTGAAAAAATCGGACTCGGTTTTGCTTTTCTTGTTCCCGGTGTAATCACACTTGTTATGGCAGGATTTGTTGCATTCAATATGAGGAAAATCAAAGCACCCGGTGCAAAATCCGATAACCATATTCCCATCTACAGACTTTTTTCGGATAAAGGTGTGAGAAAGATAATTTTCCCGGCATTTTTCCACGGTGTTGTTAAAGAAAATATCACTGTTTGGATGACGGTATATTTTGTGGCAAAATTTTCGGTTAATCTTGAAGATTCGGCAATGTTTGTGCTTTTTATTCCCGTTGTGGGATTAGTTGGAAGGATGATATATCCTTTTGTCTACAATTTGCTTAAAGAAAATGAACACACAGTGTCCAATGTTGCGTTTGCGGTGTGTGCGGCGGCATCGTTTGTGTTGTCTTTAGGTATGAAAGCACCGATAGTTGCAGCAATAAGCATGAGCATTATATATGCGGCGGTTTCGGTTATCAACACATCGATTCTTTCCATTTTTCCGCTTCGCTATGCCCAAACGGGTAATGTGGCTTCCATAAGCGGGGTTATGGATCTTGCGACTTATGGCGGAGGCGGAATAGGCTCTCTGATATATGGATTCGTTATAAAAAGTTATGGCTATACGCCTATGTTTGTTTCATGGATAGTGATATCTCTTATTTCACTTTTTGTGCTCAGAACTTTTAAAGAAAACAAATAAAAAAATCCGTACTTTTTTCCGGACAAACCAATTCCGGAGATGAGTACGGATTTTTTGTGATTAAGTATGTGTTTATTACGGCGCTTATTTTTCGATTTTGCCGGATAGCTTTTCGAGTGTGCGTATTGGGGCATCTATTTCCGTGCCCCATTTTGAATCCTTGTTGCGGTAGTCAAATTTGAGGGTGTAGTTATGGATATCCGTCTGAATTCTTTCGAGTTCTTTTTTCTCTTTTTCATATATGAGTTTTGAAAATTCAATAGCTTTTTTGCGGCTCAGATATTTAAACGAAGCCTCAACAAGAAAATTAAAATGAACAATGCAAAAGCCTTTGGAAGCAAGAAGCTTTTCCCTGAATTCACTTTCTTTATCCCAAAGGTAAAAAATAACGTCCGTAAATCTTTCCATAGTGTGATTTACTTTATCGCATATAACGCACGAATCCGTGATTTTGCAAAGATGCGAATTTATTGTTTCGCATGCAGATGGTGCATTTTTTTTGAAAAGACTCTTTTTTTCAGAATCAAGATTTTCAAAGCATTCGCAAAGAGCATCTATTTTCTTTCTCACGTCATCAAGATGCGTGTCCATAATCAGAGAAAGGCTTAGTTTGTTTGGCTTTTCAAAAAGACGGGCGTAGTGACGATTGCAATAACCTTTCTCATTTGAAACAATGCGGTAGTCCGGCTCCATCATTGCACCACCCAAAGCATATTGTGCAGCTTCTGTTTCAAGCTTGCTCCTAAGGTAACACACAGGGCATTCGCAGTCCGCATCAAACGCTTCGTTAACGGGGATAGTGTATATTTTTTCTTTCAAGCTGTATCACTCCTGAATTTCAAAAAGAACAAAATTGACTTTGTCAATTAACTGTTCGCTTCGCTCACAATTTTATAAGGAAAATTTTGTTGTTACAAGCAATTGCTGACGCAATTTCCTATGTAATAAAAAAGAAAACTCCTTGCCGAAACAAGGAGTTTAACCAGCGCTAGAAGGACTCGAACCTCCGAAATGCCGGAATCAGAATCCGGTGCCTTACCAACTTGGCGATAGCGCTATACACCGCACTCACACGGTACGAATGGTATTATAGCATATGAATATTGATTTGTCAATAGTTTTAAAAAATATTTTTACTTGCTTTTTTACTGAAAAACAAACTATTGAAATTTTTGATTTTATTCAACATTTATAAATTGAATTTATTTGCGTATAAAAAATTTTATTTATATATTATTACATTTAATAATATATAATGCTGTCGGCATTGATGTGTCTAATTTGTGTTGACGCAGGACGGAGAAAAAATATGTTTAAAAGATTCATAAGATGTATTTTGATTGCCACAATGCTTCTAACGCTCGCACCTACGGTGTTTGCATATGCCGGCACGTTTGGTGATGTTAAAGCTGATGACTGGCATGCCGAAGCTATTGGCTGGCTCAGCTCAAAGGGGATTGTTAATGGCTATGAAGACGGCAACTTTGGCCCCCAACAACAAAGAAAATTAATATAACGTAACAAAGGCACCGGAACTTTTATTATGAGTAAACGTATATGAGTTCCGGTGCCTTGTTTATAGCTTATATATTTTTATTTTGTAACATAAGGTGCAATGTATGCGCTTGGCATATTTGCAGAGTAATTGTAGTTACCCCATTTTTCGGTGAACCATTCACCGTTTATACGATATGTTGTATAATTTTCACCGTTATAGTTGAATTTGTATACAGGTGTGAGGGTCTTTGTTCCTTCAACAACAGTTCCGAATTCAACATTATATTCAGCATTCGGATAAATTCCGGTTTTGATTTTGCTTTCTGTTACAAATGTAGCACCGTCATTATAAGAAACCTGCTTACATAAAATAACTTCGCCGTTTGCATCTACTTCATCAACAATTGTTCTGAATTTAAGGTTTGCTTTGGCAGATGTATATCTGTAGATAGCGGGGAGATAATAATCGGCGATACCGTCATTATAAAGCCAACGACCGTCCATTACCAATCCGTCAACAGTGAGGTATTCATATAATCTGTATGGTGCTGCTGCTTCGTAGCCTGCAGGAGTCCATGTTAATGTTGTGCCTTCTAAATTGCCGGTTATGGAATCTTTGCATACTCCAACGATGTCTGCAATGTTCATATCACCAGGATTGGGATATTCAGTTCCGTATATGGTCACATTTCCGCAGATTTTACCTTCATTATCAAATTTTGGACCAACTAATTCAACATCGTATGTACGGGGGATGAATAAATCCTTTTCCTTACCGGTTACATCAATTCTTTTAGCTGAATTTGCATTGGGGTAAATGTCGGCAGCGGAAAGACCGCGAATGTTTGTCAGTGCGCTTTTATCCATATAATTGTTTTCAATTTCTTTTGAAATTCTTTCGGCTCTTACATCCTTATTCATAATTGAGGGCTGATGTAATTTATACACACCGAATCCAAGAGCGCATCTGTTAGCTAAAACAGTTGCATTTCTGCCGGTGTATTCAACGGGATAGTTTTTGTCTACACTGCCAAACCAAGTTGCTTTTCCGTTGATGTTCAATTTTGCTTTTTTTATGCTGTAAATTTTATGAGGAGCAGCAACTTCCCACATAAAATCAACATCCTTATACTCTACAAGGTCGACACCGTCTCTGCCTGTTTCGAAAACCTTACCGGTATATACACCATCAGCATAGAGGTTAATGTATTCTTTGTTTGGATACACATCGGAAATCCATGTGTTTTTAAGTTCGGCATCGGCAAAACCCTTAAGTCCTTCAGTCTGAGCTGAATTTCCGGAAACTACTCTTCCGGTTGGGAATCCTGCATTGTCGAATTCCTGATATACAATAGGTACAACAGGTTTGAGACCTGCCATGGCATTTGTGGTATCATAATCTTTGATACGCCACTGGGCAGCTGAAGCACTTACCGAAGACAAGCATACTGCTACGGCCATAACAACAGCAGCTCTTCTTTTGATTTTTGATGACATAAAATCATACTCCTTTTCATAATAATTTTGTTTACTCACTTTGTATATTATATCTGTTAGATTTATGATTTTCAAGCAATGCTGATAATCAGCTTTTTTGTCTGATAAATGGATAGTTTGCGGATTTTTAGGGACATTTATCAGACAAAAAACGGATTTTCGGTAATTATATGAAAATTTTATGTTCTTTAATAATTCCGCGATATTTTTTTGAAATAGGAAGTGTTTCTTTGCATCCTATTAATTCAAGTTCCCCTTTTTTGATACCCTTAACATACATCTTATTTACCAGGAAACCGCTATGACAGCGCAAAAAAATATCATACTCTTTTTCCAATTTTGAAATAGTTCCGTAGAATTCAAGTATTTTTCCATTGGTCATTTTTAAGCTGAGTTTTTTTCCGATTGTTGAAAAATAAATTATTTTGCTGATTTCTATATTATATTTATATTCTCTTGTCACAATCGGGATTGTGTTGTGCCGTCTGTTTTTTATTTCGTGCTGATTTATATCAATTAAAGCAAGTGCTATTTCAGATGCGGTTATGGGTTTTAGTAGAAATCCGGATGGACGAATCAAATTTTTGAAACAGTAGGGCATATCTTCAGGAAAGAGAGAGGTGAAAATTATATGGCATTTCGGAAAATGTTCTCTGAAATGCATTGCAAGGTAAAACCCGTTTTTTCCTTTAATGTTTATGCGGGTATCTATGAATACAACTATATTACAGCTGTCGGGAAAAAAGTGTTCTTCAATTGATTTAGGGTTAAAATAGAATTGTTGAACACTGATATTTCCTGATTTGAAAGCCTGCTTAAAAATTTCTTCATTTTTGCAGTCTGTATCAAGACAAAAAATTATCATAATTTATCCTCCGTCTTCAGACGTTTTCTTGTTATCAAATATAAAATAATGCAAAGTAATATCATAAATACCAGAAAAAGCTTATGATGATTATTCATTATATCAAAAAGAAACGATGTATTTTCCTTGGGCTTTGGAGTTTCAAATTCAATATTAAATGCACAAACAGGAAGACCAGATATACCGCATAAAAAAATATCCTCTCCGAAAACATTATCGGTTTTGCAATTATATCGCACAGCCTTTATTGCGCGGTTACTTTTGATATGTATGGTTTTTGAATCGGTCTGATTTATAACAACATCGTCTATGATGTTCCAATCATTTCCTATTATGGTGAACCCTGCTGTTTTATCTGCGATTATATCTGCATTGAATAAAACAGTTATACTTTTTTTGTCATCACTTATTTTATATGATTTTAGTTGAGGCGGGAATATTGTTTCGGTTCCTCCAAACCCGTAGTCTTTCGATAAAATCATAGCACTCACTCTGTCGGATATTTGCTTTTTATTGTCGGGGTGCAGATTGTTTGAATATTTGCGGTTTTTCCATAAATCCGATGTTGAGCATACATAGTAATTTTCAGTTTGTGCAGACAAAACACCTATTTCGCCACGAACACATCCGTAATCTATATATTGCCATGCCGGTTCGTCTGCGTTATTGAAGCATGGGGGGAGTTCTATGGCATATACCGGAATATCTCTGTTGTATTGGGATTTTTTATTTCTTATCCATTCTATAAAATCTGAAAGCTTATCGGAATATGAGGAATATATTACGGCGTCGGCTTCTCCCTGATACCACACAATACCTCTGATGGGTATATTTATAATTTTGCTTATGACATCGTTGAAGATACGGTTTTTTTCCTTAACAAAAGATGTATTTTCATTTGTGATTTCAGGCGGCATAAATGAGGCAAGCTCAGCGCCGCTGTAGCCCGTTATCATAGCACCTATCGGAATTTCATTTTTCACACCGTTGCTGATATTTTTCGAAATAAGGCATGCTAATGCACTGGATGATGCGGCACTGTGTTCTGTGAGAGTGCGCCATCTGTTGTAGGCCGGTATTTTTTGTGATGGATTGTTTATTTCGTATATATAAACATTTTCATCTTTACAAAGTGAATTGCTGAACATTTCCCATGATGAAGATGCAGATGATGAAAATTCCATGTTTGATTGCCCTATAAACCACCATACGTCGCCAATTTTTATATTTTCAAATGATACATATTCGCTTCCTTCACCTGCATATATCTCAAGTACAACAGGCTCCCGGGAATATACTCTTGGTGCAAACTTTATTTCCCATTTGCCGTTTTTGACAACTGAAGAGCCGTAAGAGTTTCCTAATCGTGCATTTATTGTGCAACCTTCGCACTCTGATGTTCCCCATACTTTTATATCTTCGTTTTGCTGAAGAACCATATTGTCGTAAAATACAGGTGCAACCTCAAAGCTTGAAGCTTCCTTGGCTATTGTATTGAGTGGATTTTTCAAAAATATAATCATCAGGTATAATAAGAAAAATATTCTGAATAATAATTTTAAATTACTATTTTTATCAAACATTTAAAAATCACTTCCGAAAAATATATAAAACTGTAACATTTAGTACATTATATTATATTTTTGGAAACTTGTCAATAATTCAGTTATCAAATCGTAAACTTTTTTAATATAAAAGTTTCTTATGATATAATTTTTTTACGGAGGCGACTAATTTATGAAATCGATAGGCGAAAGAATTATATATTTGCGTGAATTGCACTCTATGAAACAAAAAGAACTTGCTGAAAAGATAGGAGTAACAAAGGCGACAATGTCGAAATATGAGAACAATCAAAATATTCCGAATGCAGATATACTTTGTAAAATTGCTGATAGCTTATACACTTCTACAGACTATCTTGTGGGAAGAACCAATCGTATCAGTTCGTATGGAAGAGTGATGCAGAAATATACTGTTGAAAAACTTTTTAATATTATTAATAAATTAAATGATGAAAATCAGATAAGAGTATATGAAAGGGCATTAACACTTTTTGAAACTCAAAAATAAGGTTGTAAGTCAACACATAATTTAAAACTGTGTCGACTTACAACCTGTTTTTATTACATAGGAAATTGCGTCAGCAATTGCTTGTAACAACAAAATTTTCCTTATAAAATTGTGAGCGAAGCGAACAGTTAATTGACGAAGTCAATTTTGTTCTTTTATACACTTTGGATAATTAGCAATATTTGCATCATTTTTTCTTTTTCCCGAATCCCCACAGCATACAACCCACAATCAGAATAATCTCGGCAGCAATAGCCAAAACAAAGGATATGCCGGTTTTTGAGGTGAATCCCGGTCTGCATCCGTTTCCCCACAACAAATTAAAGGTATCAATAATAACTGACGCAGAACAGAACAAACTCAGAACAACGGATACGGCATTTAGCTTATTGTTTCTGATTTCATTATCTTCTTCGGCTTTGAGCTGACTGTATTCAAAAAGACGTTTGAGTTCATCAAGAAGGTCGGTATAAACTTCGTCAACGTTATTTTCCTGTTTCATTCTCATATATACGTTTTGAATGAAATATTCATCCGACACAATGGTAAATATGTATTTTGAATTAAAATCGATAAGAGCTTCCTGATTTGATTTGATGAAGATTTTATCTGCATCGGAAGCAACTTCGTTCAGGTAATTATAGATTGCGTATTTCTGATGAAGCACCATCAGATACAGGAAAAAATAATTACTCTTTATCGAAAGAAACCATTTGGTATTGAGGAATATATCGTTGGAGTCGTTACCTGTAAGGTTTGCAACCACAGCACACCCTCTCTGTGAAAATGCCCATCTTGTATAATCATGAGGTTTGCAGAATTCATTTTTGCGAAAATTGAATTTTTCCGCTCTGGTGTCGTATGTGTTGGCAAGCCGGTAGCATAGTGTGTCGAAATCTCTGGGGGTTTCGTTGGTGTCGCGTTCGCACAAAACGGCTGAAAACATGTCTATTCTTCTGACGCTTCCGGAGTTCAGATGATTAAACATTACAGCTGCATCGCCAAAAAGAGAACAGAGTTCATTTTCGGCAATGGTTCCCAGATATGTTTCGTTTTCGCCTTGAATAATGCATCTGCATGGCGTTCCGTCGGTATGATCAACAGAACACCTCAGTGCAGAACTGACATTCAGAATCGTTGCTTCATCGGTACCATTATCATAAGGAATATAGAGCGATACAATTCCTGTTCCGGTTCCGAAGCAATACACATTGATTTGAGTTACGCAAAATTCGTAATAGTTAATACTTTCCGGAATTTGAGGATTTCCTGCCGGAACTGAAAAAGACATATTCTCCAAATTTTTAAAAAAGCACACAACATTTTCTTTAAATGACGTGTTTATATGTTTCAAAAGAAAATTTCCGGTAACCTCGCTTTTGGTCCAGCCTTTCTCCTGTGCAAGACATATGAAATTATCATCTATGCAAAATTCCGGGCTGAGAGAAAACGGAATGTTTCCGCGCAAAAAGGCTTCTTTTATCATTTGATTTTTCCTCACTTATAAAATTCAAGTTCACTTATGCAAAGGTCGCTCCATACGTCGCCGGGATATGCTGAATCCACGGTGAATTTTATCTTGTCGGATTTGGGGGCATATAAGAATCTGAAAGATTGCTTTTGCATCATATTATCAAGTTCAACCGGATATTTTATGCCTCCGATTTCTATAATTATTCTTTTTGCTCTTGCGTTAGCATAGAAAGAAGCTTCATCGGTGAATTTTCCGTTGTAGATTGAAACTGCAGCAATTCTTTCGGGTTGAGGAAGAATAAATTCGAGGCTTTCACCCTCACCATTACCCTCTGCACCCTCCTGCCAGCTTGTGCCAAGGTCACCGTCTACGCTGTAAATTGCATCGAACTGACCGTGTTCGGTCACGAGGCTTGAAGATTGCAAACAGCCTATAACCGGCATTCTTTCAAGGTCGTAAAGTTCAAAATCATCAACCTTTCTTGCGGTAACGGAGTGTACGGGTTTGAAATCATTAACGTAGTTTATAATTTCGATATATGGTATTTTAAGTGCAATATTATATATTATAAAGCAGTGCACTGCCAGAAAGACAAGAGCCGTTATGGATGAAATAAATGTTTTCCTGATTCTGAAGCCCCTGCGGTCTCTGAACTGACCTTTTGCAATTTTAAGAAGGTCAAGTGCCGGTCTTATAATAAAACCGAGAGTAATCAGATACCATATGCCTTTTGATATATTTTTGAGGTAGAAGTGATGTGCACCAAGCCATCCGGCAACACCGCAAAGCAAAGCTGCAATAAAAGGTGATTTTTCACGGGGCTTGATGTTGAGCGGTTTATTGATGCTTTTGGCATCGTTGAGTTTCTTGTTCATCATCTGAGGAGAACATTCCGATTTCACGGCATTATAAAGCATTGAAAGCTCTTTGCCTTTCTGAACGAGGTCGTTTGAAGCAAATTTTTCAACATGCATAAGACTGTTTGACGCATTTTTGAGCTTAAACAGGTTTGAAATAACTTCGGAAGTAAGAGCAGTTGTTCCGAATGCACCTCTTCTCGAGGCATTGCCGATACGTGCAAGAACTTCAAGAACCTTTCCTAAGTTTATCTGATTTTCAAAGGTGGATGCATCTGTGGGAACAATTTTGTGATTGTAGCACCAGAGATTTGCGGCACATTCCGTGAGCTGACGGACAAGGCATCCCTGAATGAGAATGTTGGTTTTTTTCTCGCAAACATTTATGTTATCCAGATTTTTTTTCAGAGAAACCAGATATTTGAAGGTTTGTTTTCTACCCTTAATAATTTCCTTCGGCAAACCGAAGTCTTCCTGTTTTGAACGAGAAATGCGGTTTTCAAGATTCTGAATATATGATTCAAGAAGAGGTTTGAATGATGTGTTGTAGAAATCTGTCATTTGCTCAAGTGTGATTACGTCGGTGTGTATGACGTGGGGATGAGCAATGCTGTTGGTTATATCCAATAGCTTTGAAAGAGTTGCCTTTTCTTCGTTGCCGATTCCGTGGATATTCTGCCCCTTCATAGCTTCAAGTCTTTCAGACACACTTCTTCCGCCAACTTCTATGCCATTTTCTGTTGCTATGCTTGTAACACTTGCTTCAAGTGCATGGCGAAGCAACATTCCGAAACCGCATCTTTTGGCAATTGCGAGGTATTCGGGGGTTCTTTTGAGTTTGAAAAAACGTTTGCTGTGAATAAGTGCATAGGTGTTGTAGTGAAGTCTTATGTGATTGTTGAGTTTGTCGAGATAATCCGGATAATCGCTTTTGAAATCATCGAAGTCGTATTTCGGAGAAACCTCATGGTTGAGTAAATAAAGGTCAATTTCGTAAAAATCAAAATCTCTCATAATTCATATAACATCCTTTGTAGTATAGACTAAATTATTTTAAAATCCTTTATGATTTTTTCGTCAAGATACAACACTCCATATAATCATAACTGTACATATTATAACATATGTTTTTTGTTAAGTCAACAATGGAAATTTTTTGAGTTTCCCGGTTTTGAAATTTCAACTTTCAAACAACGAAATCTTATTGACCTTATGGAATATTTTTGATATAATATATGTAACAACTGAAAGGAGAGGGACGAAATGCAGATAAAAGAAAAAATAAATCTTGATTGTACAGGTCTTATTGAACATGGTCCCATAAATATTGTGGCATTGGGCGACAGCGTGACTCACGGTGCTTTTGCCGGGGATGTGGTGAATCAGGAGGCTGTTTACCATAATCTTCTTAAAAAGAAAATTAATGCCGTCAGAAACTATGTTCCCGTGAATGTTATAAATGCAGGAATAGGCGGAATCAATACTACCCGTTCTCTCGGAAGAATAGAGTCTCAGGTAACATGTCATAATCCTGACCTTATTATAGTGTGCTTCGGATTAAATGAACTCGGTCAGGAACTTGATGTTTTCCTTGCTTCTCTCGGCACTATTTTTGAAAAATGCCTCGGATGCGGTGCAGAGGTAATATATATGACACCGAATATGATGAATACATATATCTCTCCCAGAACTTCTGATATCCATATGGACTATGCACACGTTACTATGGATTATATGAATTCCGGAAAGATGGATGAGTACATGGATGCCGCAAAGGAGCTTGCAGTTAAAATGGGGGTAAAGGTGTGTGATTGCTACGGCAAATGGAAGCTTTTAAGCAAAACTCAGGACACAACCGAACTTCTTGCAAACGGAATCAATCATCCTACCGAAGAAATGCATAAGCTTTTTGCAGATATGCTTTTCGATATTATTTTTGAAAACGGTGTTGAGTTAAATGATGCCGACAGCAACACGATGTACCACGAATAATTTAATTTTGAAGGGAGTTTTATTCATGAAAAAAATTTTTGCACTTGTTCTTTGCATAGCGATGCTTATGTCATCTGTTTGCGCTTATGCCGGTTTGCCTTCACCGCTCACAAAAATGCCGCTTAATTATTCGGCTGATATGAGCTTTACAATGACTTTGGAAAATGCAGACGAACTTGCTGATTTTATTTTGAGCTTCGAGCCTGATATGAATTCCGGAATTTTAGACATACGCACCTTTCTTGGAGCACTTTTTGATATTTCCGGAAAAATGATTGTTAAAGGAGATATCAGTGAGGACTACAGGAAAATAAAGCTTCATCTTGGTGGAGAAGCAACCTACAATGTTAATCTCAATTCAAACCTTGATATTGCAGTTACACCAAGAGCTGAGATGTGGATTGATTTAGATGTAAGTAGCATTGAAAATCCTGTTTTTGATATTGTGCTTTTTAGTCCTTTGCACACAAAGTATATTGAGTTAGATGTGTTTGATATTATTCCCGGGGAATATAAAGAAACGGTTTTAACTTTAATTAATTCGGTTTTGAATAAGCAAGTTATAGACGGTTTTAACGAGAAATCCGTTAAACTCATAGAAAAGTATGCCACAATCAAAAATAAAGGTTCTGAATGCACAGTTATTTTCGACAACGCCGGAATGACCGCTATGTCCGATGAACTTATGGAAGGCATCATTACACCTTTTGAAGCACTTGCCAAAAGCTATATCCCCGAAGATGTGTCAGACGGGATTTTAGCACAGATACCTGATTACGGTGAAATGAATATTCTCGGTGAAGACGGTATGGTAATAAAATATACTATGTCGGGCAACAAGGTTATAAGTGAAAAATGCGATATAGATATAGACATAAATATTTCCGAAATGTATTCTCAGATAAGCGGTGCTGAGTGGGTAGGGGAAGATGAACTGAAAATATCTTTTAATATGACAACTGATGCCACATACCGCGACTACGGCAGAACCAAAATTTCAATTCCTGAATTGAATGAGTCAAACAGCATTAACTTTGCAGAGGTTATGTCTTCATATTATATGACGGATTACGGATACGAAAAGCAATATCCTCTCAGATGGGTTGATTTGAATCCGGATAAGGTGCACAACATAAATTCTGTTATGTATGTTCCGCTCCGACAGATTTTCGAAGAGGTTTACGGCAACAATATAACCATAGAAAACCAAAACGGAACCATAACCATAACGAGTGAGCTTTTTGAGGATTTTGAAAAGATTACTCTCAAAGAGTGGGATGGAAAGGTGTATCTTGATAATACGGAATATGAAATCGGCGGTGTTGCAATTCTCGACGGAACAGAGTTTGTTGACAACAAATTTTTTGAAGATGTCCTCGGATGGGAGATATACTCCGTTTATTATGATGTAATTGATGGGTTGTATTACTATTCGGCATCAACGCAGAGTTATGACTGGGAAGCTGAGGAAGAAACGAATGAAGTGCACTATCCCATACCGAGTGTGGGTGTTAGTACGGAGTATCTGCCTTTCGACGGTGGTCAGGTATATTTTCCGCTTCGTGAGGTTATAGAAACTGCATATGCGGATTGTGCATCTATCGGATATGAAAACGGCAAAATAAGAATTGAAAGTGAATATTTCCCCGGCTTTAAAGTTCTTGAAATGACCGATGGCGATACAAAAGTTTATGCCGACGGAAAAGAATATGAAGTTGGAAAAATTTTCACTGAAAATGGGAAGGCATATGTGCATCCCGCGCTCTTTAGCGAAGTTCTCGGATGGGATTTGTGGCATCTGTATCAATATATGGAAGATGCAAGCTATTCATTCACTTATTGGGCAGGTTACTGATATGCTTGAAAACAACATCAAAAAGCTCGAATCCGACTTAAAAAGTGCAGAATTTGATATTTCCAACTTTGAGATTGTTACTCTTAAGTTCGTGAGATGAATTTATGATTGATTCGTCAAAACGCTGATAATTGCCTCGCTTAGTATATCTGCTCCTCTTGTTGCTTCGTTCAGTGTGTTGGCGTGGGTTCCGATTTCAAAAATAAGAGAGCCGGGGGTTGTGTGCATATTGAATCTTTCACGTCTTATGTTGAGAGGTCTCGCAACTCCCGGATATTTTGTTTCGAGATATTTCTGGATTTTTGATGCAAGGGTAAGGTTCTCGTTCCATTTGGGATGAGGAAGTCCCATTGCATCTGTGCCGCAAACGGTCATAATCTGAGCGGTTTTAATGCCAGCTATATCGCAGGTGAGTTTTACGGGGGTGTTGTTGGTGTCGGAAATTGCATCACGGTGGATGTCGAATATAAAATTAATTGAAGGGTATTTTTCAAGATAGCGGGTTGCAACTTCAAGGGAATTTTTGTAGGCCTCATTGTATGCCGGATAGTCGCAGTGAGTGGTATCGTGGATTGCGTTGATTCCGGCATCCTGAAGTTTTTGGCATATTCTTTCACCTAAACTCACAACATTTTTGCTGTCGGACACGCTTCTGTAGGTGCCGTTATCTCCGGCGGGCGCTCCGTTATCAAGTGAATATGATTCGCATGCGTGGGTGTGAAGAATGAGAACTCGCGGTGAATCTCCGGTTGCTGTGTAGGTTATTTCAGATTCGCTTAAGTTTTTCAGATTAACGCTATAGCTTGTTTCGTTTTTGAAAGACAGGTTTTCTGAATTAACGTTTTTTTCCACGGTATCATAGCCCGTTGCGGTAATGCTTTGTGTAGCTTCGCTTTTGACGGGCGCATAATCTGATTCAACTTTTTTCCCGGCGGTTGTATCATACAGAAGCGGTGAGGCTGTTTTCATAATTGTGCTGACATCTGGTTTCAACGCTTCGGCAATGCCTTTTTGAAGATTTGCAAAATAATAAAATCTTGAATGACACATAAAGTATATCTCAGTGTAGAGATTACGGCTGTCGGAGACGATTCCGAATGCCGATACAACAGTGAATACTGTGGCAATCAGTGCGGTAAATGCCGTGCTGATTTTTTTATTTATAACAAAAGCATATATGTGTTGTTTGCGGTATGGTTTTGACATCTTTTCTTCTCCTGCAACTATTACTTATATTAAATTTTATGCTCAACAGTTTAATTAAAATACAAATTCTTTAAAATGTCTCTTGAAAACTTCTGCCGGAAAAAGAATTCACTAAAATTCAATACATAGCTGTTTTTATAGTTTTATTTGTTTGCTCCTAAAAAAATAGCGAAGTTGTTCCCGTATAAAATGCGGGTTGTCAACTTCGCTATTTGCTTTTGTTTCTTAAGTTAATGACATTTGGGAGTTAAGATGCTTTTTACGTTAGTTATTTGAGATTTTCTACCATTCTTACCGCAATAAGCAGAGCTTGCTCTCTTGTTGCATTGGCATATCCGTTTGCTTCGTCTTCACTTGTAATATTTTTAGG
>JAZSOL010000117.1:0-4809 GCA_045536915.1 Clostridia bacterium | reverse complement strand
GAAAGGAGATTTGGTTAATTTTGTTTTGTAAATAAGAAAAACTGTTTTACGTAGAACAATTTTAATGTGCAAATAAAAGCGAAAGAATGGAGTTCCGTCAAAAGAAATATGCCTCTCCGATGTTAATGAACGGATCAAACGCATTAAAAATCCTCTTTTCAGCGGTCGCCGTCGAATGCATCACTCAGATGCAAACGACGGCTAAAACGAGTCATCGCAAATGAAAATGATATGCCTCGTTTCCCCCCCTGAAAAGAAGATTTTTAAAGCTGTCTGTTCAGCGCATCTCCAAGACACATTTTTTCTGCCGGAAAGGAGATTTGGTTAATTTTGTTTTGTAAATAAGAAAAACTGTTCCACGTGGAACAATTTTAATGTGCAAATAAAAGCGAAAGAATGGAGTTCCGTCAAAAGAAATATGCCTCTCCAATGCTAATGAACGGAGCAAACGCATTAAAAATCCTCTTTTCAGCGCATCTCCAAGACACATTTCTTTTGACGGAGAGGGAATTTGATTAATTTTGGTTTTGTGAATACGAAAAAACATATGAGCCGGACTTATGGATAATATAAACTATCAGCTTTTGTATTACGTTTACCATACCAATAAATCAAATTTCACTATCATAACAACAAATTTTTGTTGAAAATTTTTTGAAAAAATAACAAAAAAATGTTCCATGTGGAACAATTATGTGATATAATAGAATCATACTATACAGAAAGGAAAGTTCTTCATATGGGAAAATGTATTTCTGTTGCAAATCAGAAGGGTGGCGTTGGCAAAACAACAACGGCGGTTAATCTTTCTTCTGCTCTTGCATCCCACAAAAAGAAAGTTTTACTTGTGGATATGGACCCTCAGGGAAATGCCACGAGCGGTGTTGGTGTTGATAAGAAAAAAGCCGAGTACACCGTTTATGATGTGCTGATTAATTCGGTTACTATGGCAGAGAGCTGTGTGAAAACGGAATTTGAAAATCTATATGTTTGCCCTGCCGGAATAGATTTGGCGGGTGCTGAAATAGAAATGGTGGATGTTCACAAAAGAGAATTTCTTATGAAAAATGCCATCAGTCAGGTAAAGAATGAATTTGATTTCATAATAATAGACTGTCCTCCGTCACTCGGACTTCTCACGCTCAATGCATTTGTTGCATCCGACAGCATAATTATGCCGATTCAGAGTGAATACTATGCTCTTGAAGGCTTAAGTCAGCTCACGGAAACAATCAGAGCGGTAAAAAGAAACTTAAATCCGGATATTGAAATAGAAGGTGTGCTGCTCACTATGTATGACGTGCGCACAAATCTTTCTCTTCTTGTCGCTGAAGAAGTTAAAAAGTATTATAATGAAAAGCTTTACCGCACGGTTATTCCGCGCAATGTGCGTTTGAGCGAAGCACCGAGCTACGGTCAGCCCATAAATTACTACGACAAGCATTCCAAAGGAGCCGAGTGCTACGAAAAGCTTGCCAAAGAGGTTATAAAAGCTAATAAGAAATGGAATAAGAAGTAATTGAAAAAGAAAATAAAAAAGAGGTGAAATAAATGGCAAAAAAGAAAGGTCTCGGAAAGGGATTGGGAGCTCTTTTAACCGATGACGGGCCCTCAATAGACTCCGAAAAAATTACCGAGGTAAAAATTATCGACATAGAACCCGACAGCGGTCAGCCGAGAAAGGTTTTTGAAGATGAAAAGCTTGCGGAGCTTGCTGATTCCATTCGTCAATATGGAGTTCTGACTCCGATTCTTGTTCACGAATCGGAAAATGGCTACTATAAAATAATTGCCGGCGAAAGAAGATGGCGTGCATCGAAGCTTGCCGGGCTCAAATCTATGCCTGTAATCATCAAAAAGCTTAGTGATGAAGAAAAATATGAGGTTTCTCTTATTGAAAATCTTCAAAGGCAGGATTTAAATCCCGTAGAAGAAGCGTTGGGCCTTAAAAAACTTATGGAGGAACACGGTCTCACTCAGGAACAGGTTGCCGAAAAGCTGAGCCGCAGCAGAAGTTCTGTTGCAAACTCTTTAAGACTTCTTAATCTTCAGGGTGAAGTTGTGGAAATGCTTGAAGACGGAAAAATTTCCGTTGGACACGCAAAGGTATTGCTTTCTGTTGAAGATGAAAGCAAACAGCTTGAGCTTGCACTGGCAGTTTTTGAAAAGGGACTTAGCGTGCGCGAGCTTGAATCGCTCATAAAGAGCCTGACGAAAACTTCAAAGCCGAAAGAAAAAACCAACCTCAATGTGAAACTTGCATTTGAAACAATTGAAAAATCGGTTGCATCTGCGTTGGGAACGAAAGTAAAGATTGTGGATAAAAACAACAAAGGCAAAATTCAGATTGAATATTATTCGGCGGAAGATTTGGAAAGAATTGTAAATTTGATTCAAAAAGCCGAAAAAAATGACCTTTAAAATTCGATTCTCCCAGGCGAAAACGAAGTGGGCGGTGTAGTTTTACGTCTGAACGCGAAAAACTCTTAAAATTGAATTTTGAGGCAAATAAGACGTGCAAGATTTTTTAAAACACAAAAAAACGCATAAAAGTTTAATTGTTCTACGTGGAACAATTGAACCGGCAGAAAAAGAAGGAGGCAGACAAATTGAAACAAAACACAAAATTTTTATGGATGTATATTTTGATTTTGTTTTCCTTTGCACTTATACTTATAATTTTTGCAGGTCTCAGTCATAACACTGAGGACGAACAGGAAAGAGGTCTCAGAGAAGACATAACAGCACTTTCCCATAAAAACACAGAGCTTGCATCAACAATATCTTCGCTTGAAACTCAGGTGAGTGTTCTTGAAGCTGAGAATGTTGATATCAAAACGGAAAACGAAGCATTAAAGAAAATTGAGGAAGCAGAAGATTTGAATGATTCTCTTTTGGTGCAGGCAATTGAAGCAAAAGGAAAAAAAGATACCGAAGCCTTCAAAACAGCCTTTGAAGGCATTGACCCGTCTCAGTTAACAGAGCTTCAGCTCGTTGTGTATGATGAAATCAAAGAATATGCAAAACACATTTTAAACTGAATTTAATAACGAAAGGAATAAAAAAAATGTTGGATATTAAACTTATCAGAACAGAAACAGAAAAAGTTAAAAAAGCACTTAGCAGAAGAAAAGAAGTGGTAGACATCGACGGTCTCCTCGTTCTTGATTTGCAGAAAAGAGAGCTTCTCTTTAATGTGGAACAGCTCAAACAGAAACAAAACGATGTGAGCAAGCAGATTCCCATGCTTAAAAAAGAGGGCAAGGATGTTGCGCCTATTTTTGAAGAAATGAAGGCACTTTCCGCTCAAATTAAAGAGCTTGACGATCAGGTAAGAAACCTCGACGAAAAGATAACAACTATTATGTACACAATCCCGAACCTCCCCAACGACGAGGTTCCCGACGGCGACACAGATGAAGACAACGTGGAAATCAGAAAGTTTTCTGAACCCACAAAGTTTGACTTTGAACCCAAAGCACACTGGGATATCGGCGCAGAGCTCGACATTCTCGATGCACCCACAGCCGGAAAAGTAACCGGAACAAGATTCACATTCTACAAAGGTCTTGGTGCAAGACTTGAAAGAGCAATAATAAACTTCTATCTCGACACCCACACCGAAGAAAGCGGCTACAAAGAGATTTTACCGCCTTATATGGTGCACAGAAGAAGTATGATTGGAACAGGTCAGCTCCCGAAATTTGAGGAAGATGCTTTCAAGGTAACAAACACCGACTACTTCCTTATTCCCACAGCAGAAGTTCCTGTTACCAACATGTATAGAGATGAGATTCTCGACGGCACAAAGCTCCCCATAAAGCACGTTGCATACTCTGCATGCTTCAGAGCGGAAGCGGGTTCTGCAGGAAAAGACACAAGAGGTCTTATCAGACAGCATCAGTTCAACAAGGTTGAGCTCGTTAAGTTTGCTGACCCCGAAAATTCCTATGAAGAACTTGAAAAGCTCACAAGAGATGCAGAAAAAGTGCTTCAGCTCCTTGGACTTCCCTACAGAGTTGTTAAAATCTGCGTTGGCGACCTCGGATTTACTGCGGCAAAAAAATATGATATTGAAGTATGGATGCCGAGCTACAACAGATACGTTGAAATTTCATCCTGCTCAAACTTTGAGGATTTCCAGGCAAGAAGAGCAAACATCAAGTTTAAAAAATCTCCCAAAGACAAAGCTCAGTTTGTGCACACCTTAAACGGAAGCGGTGTTGCAATAGGTAGAACCGTTGCGGCAATTCTTGAAAACTATCAGAATGCCGACGGAAGCGTAACAATTCCTCAGGCGCTTGTTCCTTATATGGGCGGAAGAGAAAAAATTGAAAAATAACCGGAAGTTATTATACAAAACACGCATCAAGGCTATTTAAAGCTGATGCGTGTTTTGCATTATAATTATAACATAAATCAGAGGATTATGGAAGATGTTATTTATTTGAATTTTTCTGGTTTTTATTGATATGATGGCAGGCGCGATGCAAAAGGCTGATAGTATACGTTATCCATGGGGACAACTCATATATTTTTTCTCCGTTAGGGCTTCGGAATGTCCGCCTTTGGCTCCCATTCCTGCAGGTTCACTACAAAAAAATATGAGTCATCCCCATGCCTTTTGATAGTTTCATCTTTTTTGCCTTTTGCATTAATTTAGTGAAATAGTTAACATCACCAGTAGAACGTATGAAAAATAAGCCTGTATTTTTATCAAAATAAAAACACAAACGGTTTGTCGATTTAAATTATATTTTGATTTATAGGGGTGTTTGATAATGGAATCAACGTGGATGTTTCGTAGGG
>JAZSOL010000266.1:0-6907 GCA_045536915.1 Clostridia bacterium | reverse complement strand
GTTATATATATTTCCGGTTTCTTTTGCATGAAAAACCATATTAAAATTCTGACCGGGTTTTTCTGAACAGAGTCTGATGTTTACCTTGCCATACTCTCTCCAATCCGGACCGGAATCAGGATAAAACTGCACGAAGCCATCTTTTTTCAAAGTCCAGCAGAGTGAATTCATGTTATCCTCACCATATCCGAAATCATTTGACTGACTTATTCCATTACCGTCAACCCTTGTATCAACATAAATATCTCTGAACTCAGCAAGCACATATATCCCAAAATCTTCGGACGCACTTGCACTGAACAGTGCCCCGAATGGGGCACTGTTCAGAATCAGCATAATAATCAGAAGTATCCCGGTTATTCTGCGTTTAATCATTATATATTTCCTCCTGAATATGTAGACCATCTACGTAAAACTGAATATACCATAAAATTATTTGGCAACATAAGCTTTACTCTGGGCAAGTGGCTTAATATTGCCCATTCCACCTAAAAGCATAAATTTAACAGTTGAGCCTGACGCGGGAGCTTTGGTGAGAGCCGCTGTAATATTTCCGGATACATAAGTTGCCGGTGTAACCTGTACAAGCTTGTTGCCCGAAATCTCTACTGCAACGAGTGTGAGACCTTTGTATTCTTCCGGAAGATTCCCTTTAACCGAAACAGTTGCACTGTTGCTTGCCTGGTTGACAACTATTCTTCCAATTTCATAGGAATAGGTTGAAAATTCTGTTACACTTCTGCCAAGCTTCTGACCGTTGAAATCCGAAGCGCCTTCTTTAACAACAAATGAATATGTGCTGTCGCCCTGAGGGTCTGTAAGCGCAAGTGTAACATTTTTTCCGTTTGCATTAATTGTATAGTCAATTCCCTGAGTGAGAAGCTCGTTGTTTCTGTAAAGAGCCATATGCTCTGCTGCGTTTGATGCAAGCTCGTTATTGAAGGTATATGTGAGAACACTTGCATCTTCATAGAAAATCAAATCTCCGTTTGCAACCGAGGATTCTGTCATAACAGGTGCCTGGGGAAGTTCCTGCGAAAGCCATACTCTATCTATATCAACATAGTTATTCGTATCTGACCATGTATTATACAAATGTGCCCATCCGTTTACAGTAAAATGTATCCAATAAAATCCCGATGCTTTTGTAGTTTCAGATATCGGCATACTTACTATTTTCCAACCGGTCCAATCAATCGGAATCGGATAGGTATCATAACTTGATGTTGATCTTTGGGCCACGAATATAAGATCACTCGGCTTGCCACCATTATACTTAGGGCCGGGACTATATACCCATGCATTAATGTAGTTATAGCCGCCTTCAGCAAGTATCTGAGGCGTAATATTTTTATCAGAGGTTTTGCTTCCGGTGTAGAAAAGATGTGCAGCTGCTCCGTTGCTCGCTGTAAGGTCATCAAATGAAAATCTTGTATTCATTCCATAAAAATGGTTATTCAAACCATTAGCAACAAGAAACGTATTTCCCTGTTCAGAAACAAGATTAGGTAACGACCCGAATTCTTTAATCATAAGATTGCCTGACGGGAGAACTGTGGGAGTCATTGTTTCAGGGTATGTGATTGTTTGTTCGGTTGGTTTTTCTGCTGAAAACCATATTTTTTCAATCCCGAAGCTACCCGGTGTGTACCATTCAGAAATATACATATTATCCCATTCATTACAGATAATTGAAAACTGTGAAATGCTTTTCAAATCAAAAGAAGCGGTATTTTTAGAAAAAGCACCTGTATTCAATGTACCGTTTGAATTATAAAGCGGGAAACTTATACATTTCCAACCATTCCAATCAAGATTTGATACAGTGTTTGCCACATAAATATTTTCTGCCGAAGATGTACCTGAATATAAAAGTGCATGGAATCCGCCGTGGACAGGATATGGTGTATATACCCACATATTAAGATATTTACTTGTTTCAACATTCATGGTTGATGCCGGAGTAAAGTGAAAATATGCACCGGTTTCTGCCGGAACAGTAAGATTTACATATCTGCCGTTTCCATTGGGACGTGTGTTTTCATATTCAATTGCCGAGGTCACATTACCGGCTATATTCAAACCTGTAATTGAGTCAGAAGTGAGTTCAAATAAAACCTTATCATCTTCTTTTCCGTCTATAGCTTTGGAAACGTCATTTTTTTCAAGCCATACTTTATCAATATAGATTGTATGATCAGGATTTTCCTTCGTTTCCCATCCACCTACATTAAAATACAATCTCTGCATATCTGCCCAATCACCACGGTGACCGAAAACCGAAAGCGGGATTTTCATTTCCTGCCAACCTGTTTTTGTTATTTTAACCGGATGCCAGCGATATGCCTCACTTGCCCACGAAGCAATAACAAACTGACCGCCTGTGTGAGTTGCATACATACGGACAACCATATACTTATAAGGTGTAAAATCCTTAATACCATGATATATACCACTCGTTTCTCCTGCTTTCAAAGGAAATTTCAATGAAGTTTCCGAACAATCCCACACCTGTTCAACACTTGCCTCATATCCGAGATTTCCATATGAAGCGATTCTCTCCGCCGTGCTGAAATCAGCAAGAACAGCAATATCGGGATCTTCATCGGAAGCATATATTGCCACCGACGGAATCAACGATACAAGCATCAAAACCGATACCGCAACTGACACTAACTTACCAAAAAACTTTTTCATAACATTACTACCTCCAAAATAAATATAATATCTATATGAACAAATTCCTCAAAAGGAATATTGATTGCTCATTTTACTTCGCATAAACAGCCTCCATACTCCTGCCGCCTGAATCTTTCATATTAAGCGTAAGAATTGTTTTGCCGCCTTCGGTTTTTGAAGAAGCGCACTCATCAGAATCCAGACACGTAAGCTCTCTGTCTATGATGATTTTTGCAGACGAAAGCTTTTGAGTCGGATCACTCACCGAAATTCTGAATTCCTCATCGGTTTCACTGTACATCAGTATACACGGCACATTTACCGAAATTTTATCGTAGCTTCCTTTTTCCCAGAAAACTATACCCGTGGTACCGAGAGAATTGTCCGCTACCGCCTGAAGCTTTGGAGTATTGGAAAGAATTTCGACTTTTCTGCTTTGAGCATACTGTTTTGTAAATTCTTCGGATTTACCGGGCAAAAGAATATATGAATAGCTTCCGTCAGTCGGATTTGTTCCGTGAGAAAACCATATTTCAAAATGAGAGTTCATATCGGATGTCCATCTGCACTTAAGATTACCGGAATTATCAAGATTTTCATCCGGGAATACATATCCGCATTTTCCGTTGGCATTAACCCAGTTCACACCGGCAAGGGAATAATCCGAATTTGTCACGGTAATTTCTTTATCGTCTGCAACAATCCTGTCTGTTCCCACGGCGGATGCTTCCTTAAAACCAACAGAGCCATCTGCATTTTCGGGATAAATTTTGCAGTCGCAGATGCTGACCCATGCGCTGCCGCCGTTGTTACCTTTATTTACGAATTTCAGATATCTACCTGTTTCACCGCCAAGAGCAAAGGATTCGTTGTTTTCTTTTTCACCTGAGCTTGCACCGTCAAACACGCTTTGCCAATTATCTCCGTCTTCGGAGATTAAAAGCTCAAACATCTGCTGACGCTTGCTTCCGTTCTGAAATGCGAATGTCACAAATCCAAGCTTCTGAGCCGAACCAAGATCCCAGACGATTTCGGCACCGTATTCTGCCGCCCATTTTGATGATGAATCATCATCAATTGTATTGGAAGCAACATTGGCAGCTTCGGGAGTCATTGATGCAACAACATTTGTAACATGATACGGGTCCGGTCTTACCTCGCCACTCAGAATTTTGACATCATCTGCCATAACACTGTCCACAACGGTGAGCACTTCGGCATTATTATTATTTTTGGCATTTACCGCCGCACCAAGACACACAAGCTCATCATCAAACATAAAATACGATTTTTTTGCAGTCAGGTCATTCTGATGTGCCGGAGCGGCTCCGCCATGATTTCCGCCATCAATTCCAATATCTTCATCAAGATGATAGCTCTCAAGCTCCATTGCCGCCACACCGTATGTTTTATTGTGCGATACGCCGCCAACAAAATCCTTAGTACTTAACCATTCATTATTACCATCTATAGATACTGCTTTTCTGGGCTGTGTGTCTACAGTTGTTCCCGGCAGGCGATATGGATCAAGGCTTGACCAATAGTCTGCATCGGCATTCATCTTATTTCCCCACAGATAATATTCGGTTCTGCCGTCACCAAGATACCAGCCCGACATATTCTGATTGTTAATTGATTCCCACGAGAAAATTCTTGCCGATGACATTGAAATACCTGCCGCCCACTCATCTGTTTTGTGCACCACTTTATCCATATAGTAATACACCTTGTTGTTATTTTGGGTTTTGAGAGGCTCTATGCTGTCATCTGCCATAACCTGCTTGAACCGCTTAATATCATCAATTCCGAGAGCGGACTCAAATCCTGCATCGGGATTTGAAAGATATGCTGACTTTACAACAGCATAAATCTTATTGCGTATATCCTCCGGATACTTATCGGCAATTGAAAATGCCGTGCAAAGATAACTGAGTCCGGCTTTTGAAACATCGCCCTCCGGCACTCTGCCCTTTGCGTGGCGGAAAAATGTTGTGCCGTATATCAGCGGATCAAAGCCTTCCAAAAAGAATTCCGGCAGATGGTCTCTGAAGGGCGTGTCCATCTCAAACGCCGTTCCGCCATACACCTTTTCAATCTGCGCAAGTGCGGTAAAGTGTGTGCCGCCATAATTTCCGTTTTGAGCGTGCCGGGCATGTGCCACGTAGCTTCCGTCGGTATAAAAGCCTTCTGCAATTGGCACAAGCGATTCTCTGAACGGAGTGCCTGTAAGCTTTGCGCCTGCAAATCTGACCATATCATCACTATATAAATACATCTTATGCAGAGCCGTTTGCGACGCTATAGCTCTCTGATAGTCATCCTGCAAAAGCGAAGATATCATTATGAATCTTGCAAGCTCAACAAAGTTTGATGCACCGTTCGACGGCATCGGATTTCGCATATCGAAATATGCAAGGTATGTATCAAGCTGCTTTGCCGTGAGGTCTTCTCTCATAAGAACCAGCGTCGGAATCAGACTCATCGGTGAACCAATATCCCAGTCCCACCAGTTGTTGAATCCCGAAAAATTCCAGCCGGTTATATACTGCTGGTCATATCGGTTGCGATACATCCATTCAATAGCATAAAGAATATCATTTTTAAGCTCCGCATTATGATACAGTCTGCTTCCATATGCCGCATATCCAAGTGCCATGGTATATATTTTGGAATATGCCGAAGACATTGCCGCCGATTCAGTTGAATTCATTCCCATAAAAAGCTCGGATGTGGCTCCCTCTTTAATGAGTGTGCTCCATACAGCATCAGCATTATCAGCAAATGAATTTACTTTTGCTTCTATATCGGGGTCAGTCATATCATTTGTTGTTTTGTCACCAACCAGAGTGCGTGCATAATTTTCAAGAACCTGTCGTGAATCATCTTTGGAAAAATCATTAAGGGATTTATTGGTGTGATATGCAAGATACGAAGCTATTTCATTTTCTTCATTAACACCGAGTCCTTCCGGACGATACATTGCAGCTATTGCCGACTCTGTACCAACCGCAAGCATTTTCCCATCGGTATACGCACTTTTGCCGAAAATCTTTGCAAGATATTCTCCGGGGATAAATGTCATTGAATCCTTTGAGTAGGTGTTAACCGGAATCTTAACACATCCGCCCGTAGCGCAAAGGGTGTCGGAGTCGGCATTGCCGGATACTGTGATATCGTTGAGCTCTATTGTAAACGAGCTTCCGTCATCGGTCACGCTTGCCCCAAATGCGTCTTCAAAGATTCTTGCCGGTATCATTACCGTCCCGTCCACATAATCAATTTCTGTTCCGATAACCTTTGCTCCATCAGATGTTGTAACATTGCTTCCGCCTGCATATACTACAAATGAATCCGCAAGGTCGGCATAGGTTTTTTCAATAAGCTCATCAGAATAAAAATCAATTGAGCTTGTAACGTCGCCTTTTTTGAGGTCAACAGATGCAATATACAAATCTGTTTCGGCATCTCCTGTTATACTCCAGTTACCGTGACCAACAAGTCTGAACTGTGCTATATTATCCCAGGTTGCGCCTCTTACTGCCGCACAGTCGGATGTTTTTATCTTTACGGTTTTCCAGCCATCCCAGTTGACGGTCATACTTCCGTTAAAATATTTGTTGCTGTCACTCGTTGAAATAATAACGGCAAGCTTTGCGTTTGTCGCTTTTTCGGAATATATTCTCATATTAATTTCCGTATATTCTGTCCAGTCAGCCGGAACAGATGAATCAAGGTCAAACATAAAGTCGGTATTAACCAAGTGATTATTCCAATGAGCACTGTAGGTGTTTCCGTTTTGAGAATACTTTTCAGTAGGAATTGTACCGGTTTTGAGAACCGAGCCAAAATTACTGAAATCCAGAAGCGGAATTGAATTGTCGCTGTAGGTATCGCGGTATCCATCCCATGCGGCATATACCGTTTGTTTTATCTGAGGCATAGTCAATACGCCGGATGTGGCAAGCATTATTGTTGCAGTACCTGCTGCAATGATTCTTTTCAAAAAAACTGATGTTTTCTTTGCAGAAATATGTTCCATATTTATTCTTCTCCCCTCCGCATATGATTCCGGATATTCAATGCAGATTTATTATGATATAATTATACTGCATCAAAATTTTCTTGTCATTGATAATTACTTTTTGTTTTCTTGACGAAAAATTTAATTGATTAAAAATACAGTCAAAATCAAGCAAAAGAACTAAAGTTCAATGAAGTTGCAATACTC
>JAZSOL010000219.1:0-3648 GCA_045536915.1 Clostridia bacterium | reverse complement strand
GGGTTTATGGTTTACAGAGATTCTAATTTGCAGGCGATGACCGGTAAGACCATAATGGAATTTACTCTTTCCAAAACCTGTGATGTGGTCAGAATGAGAAGCTACTGCGAAAAATGGAACTACATGAATCAGATATATTGGGTTAAGGATAACTTCAATATATATTATGTTGACGGCGAGGGCAACACCAAAACGCTGACATTAAATATACCGGCAAAAGAAAAAGCAAAGGTTACAATCTATTCGGATATCACAAGCTCCACACCTAAGTTTACAATGTGGGTAAATAACAAAAAAGTTTTAGAGGATGTTTCCTCTTGTATGTCACTGAGCCCTGCATCAATTCAGTTTGTTAATATCTATGCTATTAACCATGGTGACTACGGCAAAACGGGTGATACGGTTGTTGATAATTTCGGTTATTATTCAATCCTTCCCGAAATGGATGACGATGAAAGAGTTACAGCCGATGCAAAACTTCTGACTGATGAAAGTCTTATCAAAACATCCACTCCGCTTGTGGGCTATGCATTTGAAGACCTTAATCTTCCCGTATACGGTCAGAACGGAAGCCGTATTACATGGACTTCAAGCAACGAAGACCTTGTTAGTGCCGATGGAAAAGTAACAAGGGATGATGATGAAAATATTTCGGTTACCTTAAAAGCCGAAATCTCATTTGGAAGTGCCAAAATAACCAAAGACTTCAATATAATCATTCTTGGTATGCAAGTTGATACCACCGATGTTCCCGGTATTGAAACAATGATAAATGAATATGACTTTGAATCCGATGAAACTCCCGGACTTATCGGCAAAAACCTTGCCGGTGGCGGTAGTGTGGAAATTAAAGATGGAGTTTTTATTGTGTAAAAGACCGGTGACGGTACATCACAGCTCGGTACTATGGTATACACCGGACTTGATGAAATGACATCAGCTTCCGGAGTAATCGGAATTGAATATGACATTGAAAGAGAAAAGAACGGCGCAGTTCAGATAAGAAGTATGGATGCCAATGGCGGTGTGTATTATTCGGTAGCCTGGGGTTCGAGCGGAATGAGTGCATATTACTCAACCGATCCGCAGGTTCAGGGAACATCAAGAAGCGTGTGGAAAGGCTCAAGCAATAAGATTCACGTTAATATGATGTTTGACACAGCCAACTCAACCTACTGGCTATGGGTTGACGGAACACCGGCAGTTGTTGAAAAATATTCACGTTCGGTTGGTGTTGGTTCACTTTGCTACACTCTCTTCTATCTTGAAAGCATAAACACCATAAAGATAGATAACTATAAGGTATATCACGCTGTTCCGCCCAAAGCATTAAGACTTAAATTTGATGATTCTGCTTTTGGCGAAAGCGAACTTTTAAATGAAATTCCGCAAGCCGGAAATATCATTAAATCATCGGTGAATCTTCCGGCAGAACTTCGTTACGGTACAACCGTAAGATGGGAAAGTTCAAGAGAAGATATCATAAATCCCGAAACCGGAGAGGTTACAAGACCAACGGATGAAGATGAAAACCCACTCGTTACCCTTACGGCATATATGGAAAACTCCGGTATTGACTCCGTGAGAGAATTTAACTACAGGGTACTCAGAGATTTCGGAGATGATGATGAACTTCAGAAAAAAGAAGCGGAAGATATTCTTCATTCGTATCTCACAAATCAGGATCCCGATAAAATCAAAACAAGTCTTAACCTTATGGACTATGGTCTTTACGGCTCGGAAATCAAATGGACTTCTTCCAATCCCTCGGTTATTACCACTTCCGGAAGAGTTATCCGCCCGAGATTTACCGAAGAAGATAAAAAAGTTACTCTTACAGCGCAGATTGGTAACTACAAAAAGGAACTTGAATTCACGGTTCTTAAAGATGAAGCTCCCAAAGATCCGATGCACACCTCCGATGAAGAGTTCTTTGGACTTTGGAACGGAAGCTCCTATACCAAAGGACCTCAGCTTGACTACTCTAATCCGGAGCTTTCGGATATTGAAGAGTGTGCAAAAAGAGGAGACTACGAAGCGGCAAAAGAAGCACTTTTAGAATACTTTAAAGCAAGAAACGTTCCTTCGCCAATCCGTCTGGGTACACGTTATTCCGGATGGGTAGATGCAAGAAGTGACGGACTTTTTGAACTCGGTGAAGGCTCTGCTTACTGGAAGGGACACATGATCGTTGACTCCGATGATTATCAGCAGGTAACGGCTTCAATCTTCTCACCTTCCGGACTTTCCAAAATAGAATGCAAAACTCTGGAACTTATTGCACGTTACAATGAAAGCACATCAGCATTTGTTCTGGGAACAGATGCCGATAATCCGAATATGGTTCCGAAGCTTGAAGTTACCGTAAACGGTGCAGTAAGAACCTATAAAGCGGTGGAAACTGCTACCATTCGTGCCGGAAAGTATTCCAGAACTCATATTGACAACAACAAAGAACTTCAGGCAAAAATGTTCGGAGATTTCCTTGGTGATGAAACCTACAGAATCCTCCTTGCCTTTGACCTTTCCGATATCGGAGCGAGTGATAAAATAACCGCGGCTCAGCTTACGGTTTATGCTAAAAAAAGTTCAAAATCAGCAGAAAACAAACACCTGTGGATAATTGACAACCGTAATAAAGCGTGGAGTGAAGATACGGTTTACTGGGACAGCTTAAACTTCACCGTTCATAACTACAATGGTCTCATTGGCGGAAGCGACTGGAAGAGTGCACGTTCTTCCGACGTTGAATTTGCTTATCAGATGCCGCGTTTCATGCATTCAAGAAGTACTATGACCGAATATGCATACACCGGCAACGAAAAATATGCATATTCACTTCTGACTCAGGTTCTTGACCTCATAACAGATGCCGGAGACAAAACTCCGTATCCGAGAAGTCTTGATGCCGGACTCAGAATGCAGGAATGGGTACCTCTTATGAACACGTTTGTGAACAGCCCGTATATGACAAAAGAGTTTGCAACTGCATTTATGAAATATATGTATGCACAGTTTGAATACTTTCCGAGTCGTAAGGAAGCAACCGGTAACTGGCGTGAATATGAACAGCTCGCAGTTTTGTATGCAACAAGTGCATACCCCGAACTTGCAAATGCCGCTTCAACTAAGGAAACCTGCATCTGGTCGTGGCAGAATGCTTTCAACAAGAGTTACATGTCCGACGGAACATATATTGAAGATACAGGCGGATATAACACAAGCTCCTTTGCAATGTACCGTGACTTCAAGAAAGCCTGCGTTGAATCCGGAACGGTTCTTCCGGAGGAATTTGACCGGACACTTCATAACGCAGTATATTACATGGTTCTTGCAAGAGGCCCCGCCGGAATAACTCTGCAGTATGGTGATGAAGGCGGCGGAAAGGGAAGTGCAAACGGTTATACCGAGGTTGCCAACTGGTATAACGACTATGAATTCCGCTACATTGATTCAAGAGGAACAACAGGCATAGAACCCTCGTGGACATCGTATCAGTTCCCGGAAGGCAGATACACAATGATGCGCTCCGACTGGAAAAATGATGCAATCTATCTGCACACTTCAGTAAGAGGTGGCGGTGGTGGTCACGGTCATTATGATGACAACAGCATTATTCTTATTGGAAATGAAAAACGTCTCCTGGTT
>JAZSOL010000316.1:0-5217 GCA_045536915.1 Clostridia bacterium | reverse complement strand
GGACAATCCTCTTGTTGTGATGATGGATAATCTTAAGGTGGAACGCAATAACTCCGATTTTGCTTCGGATTATGATTTTGCAATTGCAGGCGAAGCTTCTGCGGTAACAGTAAGTGACGTTCAGCGTACGGTTTCATATGTGGGAGCTTCTGCCGAAGAGCTTATCTCTGCTCTTAATGCAGATTTTGACTATGAAGCCGTGGACGGAAACGGTGCATTGACAGATAATCTGGATCAAGTTAAGTTTTTAAGAGTTTATGACGGCGAAAAATGCATTGCAATATATAATGTAACAGCCGACATGACCGAGCCCGAACCTGCAACACAAAAAATAGAAAATGACTTTAATGATGCAGACGATATCGGAGAAGTAAACGGTATAGACGGTGTCCCGGCTTATTTTACCTCAACGGGAATGGCAGGCGATATTGATTCCACTACAGACACTGCAGAAACAGAAGAATATTCTTACCTTACAAGAAGCATAGAATACGGTGTGTATGGCAAATCAGATGCCGACGGTGCATATAAGTTTGCCTACGACGGCACTCCTCTTGATGCCGGTGCAAAATCGGCAACTCTGAGGCTTCAGCTTTCATCAAATTCTGTACCTTTTACAGAAGGCAAATATGCATATTTATCGTTTGAAACTGCAAGAGAAGGCAACGATGCCGGACTCAGAGTGGAAATAGGCGGTGTCAACACCTCCAACAACGGCTACCCCGTGCGCTATCTGCCAACGGGACTTGAAGCCGGAAATAACAATCTCGACACATTCAGCGCTCAAAAGGCATGGGACAAGGTTGAGGTTGTGTTCTACGATGTTACCGACGGACTCATAAAATATGATGTTTACGTCAACGGTCACGAAGCGGCAAAGGGTGTTGAAATGACAGCAACCTTTGACAAAATCGGTCATATCCGCTTTTTCATGTTCCCTGCAAGCGGCACATTGAATGCAGGAAGCGTGTATCTTGATAACGTTATATTTGAACTGTCCGACGAAAAACACGTTGTGTCGGCAGATTATGATATCACCTCAGCCATGGCATCTCTTGGGCTTGAAACCGACGAATTCGGCAGAAACATCACCTCCGGTGATGCAAAGCTCATAAATCAGGTGACGGCCGGTGAAATCAAAGCCGTTCTTGAGCCCTTGGGCTATGAGGTGACCATAGCAGACATAACCGGAGCTCCTGCAACGGAAAGCAGCAGTGCAAACGGTGCATCCCTGAAGCTTGAAAAGGACGGAGCAAGCGCACCTGCTTTGTATGTGTGCGAGGCTGTAAGCGATCTGGATATTTCATCAGATGTTCTTACCATCCGCCGCTTAAACTGGACCATAAGCGGATTTTACAAAATGAGTGTTCAGGACGTTATGGATTCTGTATCCAAAGGAATCACAACCACTCTTACCATGTATGAAAGTGATATGGAAACTCCTGCTTTGCCGGAAAGCAAAGCAAAATCCGGAATGATGCTTAAGGTTGAAGATATAACCGGAGAGCTTGTGTGGTATGAGCTTGCAGATGCAATCTGGCGTGTGGACGATCCGTATTATTACTTTACACGTAATCCCGAAACCAAGATAATAGAAGCTCTCACAGCTATATGTGAGGCTGATATGTATGTAAACGGTTCCGATAAAACCTTAAGCCTTGTGGTGGCTCAGTACGACAAATCAACCTCGTTAATGAAAGATATAAGCTTCACAAATGTTCCACTTAACGAAAAGAAGGTTATGTCGTGGGGCGGCGGTGCAACAGGTGATGGAGCAAACAATGAAAATGCTCTCGGCGGAAATTATCAGATTACCGCAACTCTTGACATCACTCAGCCTGTGGATGAAAACACATATTTTAAGGTGCTTGTGTTTGAAAATATGCTTTCGGTAAAACCGTTAAAGAATCCGCGCATCGTATATCCTGAGAGCACCTCTCTTGCCGGAAAGACTCTTGTTTCCTTTGGTGACAGCATCACAGGCAATGCGCTTTACGGCTATCCCCACCTTGTGGCAGAAAATACCGGCATGAACTACCTTAATGTTGGTATTGGCGGCGCATGCATGATGTATCAGGAAAAAGACGGCGAAAAGGCTCTTTCTATGGTAAATGTTGTTGATTTGTTGAACGGCACCTCCGATGACTGGAGTGCGGCAGATGAATATATCCTCACAAAGCTTGGCATAGACAGCTTTGAAAATGCCACCTCCGGCATAAAAAAGAATGCCCGTTATGTTCACTACTACGAAAATATGAAAAATCTTGATTTGTCCAAAGTGGATATTGTTACCCTTGCTTTTGGCACAAACGACTGGAGCGGTGACCCCGAGCTTATAGACAACAACACCAAAGCTCCCGACAAAACAAGCTTTGGCGGCTCTGTAAGATACGTAATCGAAGGGCTCAAAAAGGCAAATCCTGATTTGAAAATCGTTTTCCTCACACCGATTTACAGAGGCAGAGAGCTTGAAAACGAATCCAACAGCGACAATGCCAACGCTATTTATAACTACAGCGGCGGAAACACTCTTAAAGAATTTGCAGAAAAAATAAAAGAAGTAGTAAGTGAAACAGAGTATGAGGATGTGTATGTGATAGATATGTATGAAAACAGCGGTATCAACCGTTACAATGCCTACACATATCTGTATGACGGATTGCATCCCGTATACACCACAGCAGCCGATCCCAACACAAGAGGTCTCAGAATGATGGCATCTGAGGTGAGCTGTGAGCTGACAGATTTTTTTGCACGATAACAAGTGATAAGCCGGGGACTGCACCTGATGCAGATTATGTTGCAAGCTATGCACTGCAGTCCCATCCACGCTTGTTGGTAAACGAATCTGAAATTACTTTGCTTAAAAATACTGCTGATAGTGATGAAACGGCACAATGGATGTATCAGCATCTTAAAGCAAAGGCAGACGGATACCTCAACACACCTCCTGCAAGCTACAGTCTTAAGGAGGTATACAGGTTATCCGACGAAACGGTTGACGGCATACAGCGCATTGGCTGTCTTGCCTTGATGTACCGCATGACAAAAGATGAAAGCTATGCCATAAGGGCATATGAAGAAATGAATGACATATGCCACTTTCCGGATTGGAACACACAGCATTTTCTTGACACGGCTCTTATTTTGGAATCAATGGCAATCGGATACGACTGGCTCTATGACTGGATGAATGACGAACAAAGGCTTTATATGCGTACTGCCATTTTGGAAAAAGGCCTCAATACGGCTCAAAAGGTATATAGCGGTGAGCTTACATCACCCTCCAACACAGTATTCTGGCTTAATTCTTCGGGCAACTGGAATTCAAGCTGTAACGAAGCGGTAATTCTGGCGGCACTTTCCATAGGAGAAGATTTTCCGCAATATCCTGAGACGGTATCGATGGGACTAAAATCACTCAGCCATTCACTCAATGCCTTTGAACCCGACGGGGGATGGGTTGAGGGCTTATCCTACTGGAACACAATTATGACAGATTATGCCATGCTTTTTGCAGGGCTTGAGTCCTCACTCAATACTGATTTTGGATATTCAAAAATACCGTGTCTTAAAAGCTCTGTGAAATTTGGTATGGACATGACCGGAAGTGGCGGTATATTTAATTTTTCTGATTGTGACAGTGCAGAGACAGTAAGCTCACCTGCTCTTATGTGGTTTGGCGGTAAATTTTCCGAACCCGGTCTTTGTGCATATCAGAAAAGCATTATTCAAAAAAGACAAAGCTGTTCGGTATATGATTTTATATGGTACAAAGGCGCAGAAGCTGCACCGGATACCGCATCCGACAGCTTTTACCGTAATATAAACACAGTAACCATGAGAAACGGTTATAATGCAGACGGTATTTTTGTAGGGCTACACAGCGGCAACAATGCTTCGTCACACACTCATCTTGACACAGGCACATTTGTGCTGGATGCTCTCGGTGAAAGATGGTTTGGCGACTTTGGACGTGACCGAAGCTCCTACACAGGCACCGACAGAGCCTTACTCTATAAGCTCCGTGCCGAAGGACATAATACACTGGTTATTCACAGTGATACAGTAAGCTCAGATACTGATTCCGACGGCTTACGTTGTGTTTGCGTTGATGATTTTGAGGGGAATTATCTGAATTACCCTGTAAACACCTTTGGCGATGCATCCTGCAGACTTACCAGAAGTAACGGTAATCAGTTTGTGCGACTTATGTGTAACGAGTCTTCGGGTACTGCAAAAACGTTTTTTCAGAAGGAATTTAAAAATTTCACGGGCGGTGCGTTAAGCGGCGATGTAAGCATTTCTTTTGATGTATGCATTCAGAATGCTTATTCCGATATTTCTCCAATCACCGTGAGAGATTCCGAAGGAACAGAGCTCACTTCGGTGTTCTGGCTTGCCAAAAACAACAGAATCAGAGTAATGAACGGAGCAGAAAAGGTTGACGTGGGAAGCTACGAACCCGGCAGGTGGTATACCTTTACCCTGAAATTCAAAGCAGACAGCAATACTGTGGATGTATATTGTAATAATATTCTGATTGCCAACGATTTCAGCCTTACAAAAGAGCTTTCCGACATTGCAATGGTACGTTTCCCGATATTTGCAAAGCTTGTTACCATGGATATTGACAATCTGAAAGTGTACGCAGATATCAGCGAAGAAGAGCTGATCAAAGCAAAACGCAATCAGGCTGATCAGTCTGAATACTCGGATTGCCCGATTACTTCATTTATGAGCGAAAAGGATTATGCAGAGGCAGTAACCGACATGACCGACGCGTACAGCGGATATGCAGATTCCGTAATCAGAAAAATTTCTTTGTATGACGGCAGAAGTGCTGTCAGAATCACGGACGAAATAAGGCTTAAGCAAACTGCTGATGTATACTGGTTTGCCCACACAGATGCCAAAATTCAGATTGAACCGGACGGAAAAACTGCTTATCTTTTCAAAAACGGTAAGTCAATAAGGGTGGATATTCTGTCTGATGACGGGGTGTTTACACAGATGCCGGCATCTTCAATGTTTATTGACGGTCAGACCTCAGAGGGTTATACCAAGCTTGCAATAGCTGCGGAGAATGTTTCTTCTGCTGACTTCACCATTGATATAAGACCTGTGATATAGGAGTGTTCACATATGGAATTACACACAAAGCATCAGTTTGCAAAGGCTTTAATGAATATTTTAAATCCGCTTAAAGGTTTCTAC
>JAZSOL010000201.1:0-18641 GCA_045536915.1 Clostridia bacterium | reverse complement strand
GGCTGATTCCGCTATGGTTTCAGCTATTTTTGTGCACAAAAAAATCGAGAATTTTCATCCTCGATTTTTAAGTGACTTTTTTTACAGTCCCTTTGTTTTTGGAAAAGTGATCTGAATCAGGCAAAGTCAAGTGCTCTGAGCATCTGAGCTAAGCGAAGTCGGGAGCATTACAACCGCCCCGCTGCCGGTGGCAGATGAAGGGGCGGTTGTAATGTCGCAGCGGTCGAAGGCAAGGAGTGCACCCTTTAGGGTGTGTGCCTTGCTTCGGGCACCACAAGTGTCGTCCGCACTGAGGTAGAGATTAGAAGAAATGTATACCTTCTTCGCCCCCGGTGTACCTTCCGGCACAATTGTAACCTTCTGCCCTTCATCACCGATATAAGTTGAAGCCTCAATTACTTCTGCGGTAGTTTTACGTCGTGGCTTTGAAATGGTCGTTTTCCGCTCTGATTCGTACCTCTTGGCTTTTTCAATTTCTTCATCAAGAACCGAAAGAATTTCCTGCTTAAAGTTTTGAAAATCGTCTTTGACATAACCTCTCACGTAGTCAGATTCTATATTGTTGAGGTTGGTGACTGATTTGGATGAGGATTTGGAATATAATTCGGTATTGACAATTTCAGTAGTTCCGAGTATAATGTTAATAGAAGTATCTTTACTATAATTATCACCAATTGGCGGTGATGATTCACTGGTATTGATACTTTTATTTTTTATTCTTATAATATTTCCATTTTGCAATTCCTTATTTATATACGTTTCAAAATTCCTTTTTCCAAATACAGTAGCAATTTTATTGGTTGTTACGTATACTCGGTTGTCGAAGGCACCTTTATTTATATATACCGGAACGTTAACTGTATTTTTATCAGCGTCCTTATACTGAGAAATCAAGAGAAAATATTGTTCACGTCTATCTAAATTCTCTGCATTCGGTGTTCCTCTATAAGCTCGCGTAACACTTTCTAAATCATTTATTATTTTTAAGAAAAGAGGTTTCCCGAGCCCATGATAATGTGTTTTTTTATTTACGGGTAATCCAAGTTTTTTAGCTTCTGATTCAGTAAGGATGTTTTCGCGTATATGAGATGCTTTCATGTACATCGGGCGATCATCCACTCCCTTTTGAGAAATCATAATACTTGGAGTCATATCTGTCAATTTAATATCTCCGCCATAATTTTTATCAGATATAACTTTGTCAATTTCCGCTATAGCTTCTTTGCTTAATGAATATGAAACAGCATTTTCAACGAACAAACCATTGTTTTCAAGTCTCATACTTTCTGGAAAAGAGTTCTTACGCTCATCTGTTGACATATCCTGTCTTTCCTGAACATCTCTTGCCTCTACTTCTCCGGGAGTATTTTTATACATATCATATGGGTCGTTACCGTCAATGGATTTATCTAATCCATATATACGTACAACTTCTTCAAGGTACGATATAGCAGATTCCGAATAAAACTTTTCCATTGCTTCTCTCTGAATTTCTGAGGATGGTATGAATTCATTAAGAT
Organism: Clostridia bacterium; assembly: GCA_045536915.1. Lineage (GTDB taxonomy): Bacteria > Bacillota > Clostridia > UMGS1810 > UMGS1810 > RGIG1828. Next base: position 17,121 of record JAZSOL010000201.1, on the reverse strand, counting down.
CTGATTTTTCGTATTCATCACGAAGCATGTTATTTAATTTTAATATGTCTGTGACATCGGGATTTTCTTCCTGAGTTTGTTTTAACTCTCTTATCCAGTTCAAAACCTTTCGTGACTCTTTTGCTTGATTTATGCGTTGCTTATAATAATCTGCACTTGCACCTCCGGTAAATCCTTCTACAAACTGAAGCACATGCTGTATTTCGTGTAGCAATGTACTTTTGGCATCGGAATCATTGAGCTTTTCATTAATGGCTATCAAGTTATCAGATGCTCTGAATACTCCGTTATTTCCATCTTTCAAAGGGAAAAATCCAACCTTTATATCTTTAAGCTCCGGATATGCTTCAAAAAGTTCGTTATGTTTTAAAAATTCTGATAAGTATTTCGGGGTTTTGCGTACACCGTCAAGTTTTTTTATTAATGCAGTAAGCTCAGCATTTTGTTCAGGTGTTATGTCACCATATAAGAACATTTTTTCAAGCTCTTTGTATCTGTTTAAATCGGGATTACTGAAGTTTCCATGCTTATAAAACTCTGCCTTACTATCGTCAATTTCATATCTCCATTTGCCGTCAACACCCTTGCCCCAACCGGTCAGCTTCCATATTTCTTCATCAGACACACCATCTTTTTTCATTTTCTTCGCAAGGTTCAGCATTTCTTTGTTAGCTTTTTCTGAATTTTCTCCGGCAAAGGAATACATCACCCCACCATCATCAGCGGTTTTTCCCTTTTCCGTCTGTATCTTCTTCGTATCTTTCAACGCACTCTCATACAACACCTTGATTCTGTCGTACTCCTTGTGCAAAAGCTTCATTGCCGCCTCTGATTCGTGGTCAATAAATGGTGTTTTATCGTATCTCTTAAATACCTTGTCAAAAAGGTCTTTAATAGCTTCAAATACTCTTTGCACCAAACCTTTGTTTACGGGAGCAAGCTCGTTTATAAATTCTTCATTAAACAGCAAATTTGATGTTACATTTGCAACAAGTTCTTCGTTTATAAGCTCACGGTTTAAGTTTCCGTCTTTATCTCTGATTTGGTCTTGATAAGTTTTTGCAACACTTTTCCACGCACCGCTCAAAGCTTCGGAATCAACCGAAAGTATTTCAAATATTGCATCAGAAAGTGCATTGTAGCTTTTGGGTGATGCGCTTCTTATTGCGTGAACCGATTCGTGAATCACTGCTACAAGAAATGGGATTTCACTTAACTTTGATATTTTAAGTTCTCCTGTTTTCGTGTTAAATGAACCGTTATTTCCTTTAAAGCATCAGAATTTACAAAACTTTGGACACAAAAAGAGGCTATTCTGAAAATGTATGGAACTGGCATTGCAAGTGGCGATATTAAAAATTGTCTTGATAATCATGATGTTCAATCGGAAAGAATTGAAGATTATTGGTTAAGTGTCTGTGTGTAGATTATTATAATCAATAAAAATGGTGACCTTTCTTTATGGAATGGTTGCTATTAAAATATATCCATAGATTACCTTAGGTTTTAAGAAATAAAACGTCGAATTTTATAAGTTTTTCCTCAAACGAGCAAAAACCATTGACAAATTACCTTTTTTGTGTTAATATAGAATCAAAGAAATGAGGTGCGAAAAATGATTCAACGAAAAGAATATTTAGATAATTTAATAGCACTAAAAGATAAGCAGGTTATCAAGGTTATCACCGGTGTCAGAAGATGTGGTAAATCTACCTTGTTTGAGTTGTATATTGACCATTTAAAGCGGACGGGTGTGGAGGATAGTCAAATTATATCAGTTAATCTTGAAGAGCTTGAAAATGCTGATTTACTTGATTATAAAGCGTTATACAATTATATAACCTCAAAACTTGTTCCTAACAAAAATAATTACATTTTTATAGATGAAGTACAGAAATGTAGTGAATTTGAAAAAGCAGTTGATAGTCTTTTTATAAAGAAAAACTGTGATGTTTATATTACAGGCTCAAATGCTTATCTACTGTCGGGCGAACTTGCAACACTGCTTTCAGGAAGATACATTCAGATTGATATGTTACCTTTTTCATTCAAAGAATATTATGAAGCTACAAAAGAAAGTGGTAAAAGTAAAAGAGAAATCTTTGATAGCTATTTAAGATATGGTTCCTTCCCTTATGTTGCATATCTTGAAAATGACGAAAAAGTTATAAACCAGTATATTGAGGGTATCTACAATACTATTCTTTTAAAAGATGTCGCAACAAGAGAGAAAATAAATGATGTTTCTGTATTAGAGAACATACTAAAAACTATTGCATCAAGCATAGGAAGCCCTATCTCGACAAAGAAAATAAGCGATACACTGATATCAAGTGGCAGAAAAATTTCGCCTAATACAGTTGAGGCATATTTAAGAGCTCTAACGGACAGCTATATTCTTTATAATGCAACGAGATACGATATAAAGGGCAGACAGTTTTTAAAAACTCTTGGAAAGTATTATTTCGTAGATAGCGGAATCAGAAATCATATCATAAGCCAATCCGCAAGAGATTTGGGTCATCTTCTTGAAAATGTGGTTTATCTTGAGCTTTTAAGGCGAAAAAACCGAGTTAATATCGGTAAGTTAGCAAAAAAGGAAGTAGATTTCGTTGCAACCAATATGAATGAAGTGGAATATTATCAGGTTTCTGCAAGCGTACTGGATGAAACGACATTAGAACGGGAACTGGCACCGTTGCAAGAGATAAAAGATAATTATCCTAAAACTCTTTTAACTCTTGATGATATTGGTAATGGAGCAAATTACGAAGGTATAAAGCAGATAAATGTGATTGATTGGTTGTTGACATAATTTTAAAATTTTTACAAAAGAAAGGCGGATATAAATGGGGAAAAATATTTTTGAACAGGGTGAATTTAATTCATATAGAGTGGATTCATTGTCTCATTCTACGAAACCGAAGGCTGTAAATTAGATTATGTAGTACTATTTCTTCTGCTGTGTATCTAATCTGTTCCATAGCAGAAACCCAAGTGATTTGGCCTTTGGCTTTGAGTTTTTCGGTGATACCTTGTTCAACTGCCAAATCATTGATTATTATATTGACCATTTCTCTTACTTCGGTATCTATATTTCAAGATAGTCAAGCCAAGTTCCGTTAAGCATCTTTGCAGAGTAGATGTAGGGCTTGTTTTGTTTGATGAATTTTGCATGCATTCTACCATATTTGCCGATATTATATTTCTTTGTATTAAGTCCACCGGACTCATTTTCCTTACGACGGCTACCTCTCGGAGTTCAATTCTCTTGAATGGTTTCATAAAAAAACGCAGATGCTTTTTGCATCTGCATTTTTTTATGGAGGCGAGGAGAATTTCTTGCGACTCTGTCGCAAGAGGTTTTCGCGACCGAAATCTCATTCGCGTCAACGCTCATTTCGCTTTCAGTACCCGCTCAAACCAAGCCGTCTGAAAATAAGTCCACCGGACTCATTTTCTTTACGACGGCTACCTCTCGGAGTTCAATTCTCTTGAATGGTTCCATAAAAAAACGCAGATGCTTTTTGCATCTGCATTTTTTTATGGAGGCGAGGAGAATTGAACTCCTGTCCGAAAATCTATTCACAGCGGGGTCTCCGAGCGCAGAGTGTGTTCATTATTCCCGCCGCAAAAAGCACACACACAGGCTTTTCACATTGGTAGCTTCATTTTTCATGGCCGATTCAAAGCTTTATCGGCTCACGTTCACCGCTAAGATGATGCCCTTATCCCAGATGCGGTACTCCGGGGAAGGACAGCTGCCTTTAATTAGGCAGCGATTGCTAAATTATTGTTAGCGTTTATATTTAGATTTGAGCCTTTTAAAGTGTTGCTCACCACTGCTCGCTCCTGCTGCTTCAAAATCCCCGTCGAACCCTGTACGCCCCCGGACAATCTGAAGCTGATTTCACACAGCAATATATATTATAATGTTTATTTTGCTCTTTGTCAACTAAAATATAAACATTTGTTCTGTCAAATTTTGCTGTTATGATAACATCTGAATTTCCAAATGAAATTTTACAGTCAGGCTCTTGGATGAGCTTTATTATAGACCTCACGTATTCTTCCATGAACAAGCTTTGCATACATCTGAGTGGATGAAATATCCTTATGGCCAAGCATTTCCTGAATGGAAACAAGGTCAGCACCGTTTTCAAGAAGGTGAGCGGCAAAGGAATGGCGAAGAGTGTGGGGAGTTATGGTTTTTTCGATGCCGGCTTTTGCGGCATATTCTTTAATAAGCTTCCAGAATCCCTGACGTGTCATAGCAGAGCCTGTGTAGTTAACAAAAAGGCATCTTTCATCTTCATTTGCCATAAGAGGACGCGACACTGCAAGATAATTTTTAACAGCCATAACAGCAGGTCTTCCAAGCGGAACAATTCTAACATCTGTTTCGTGTATGCATTTAAGATATCCAAGGTCTGTGTCCACATCTTCAACCTTAAGGCTCACGAGTTCCGAAACCTTAATTCCGCTTGCATACATTATTTCAAGCATAGCTTTATCGCGAATTTCTTTTGGATTCGAGTCCTCCAAACAACCCAAAAGTGCGTCAACTTCTTTTCTGGAAAGAATTTCCGGAAGCTTACGTTCCTGCTTTGGAAGTTTTATTCCAACTGCCGGATTATCTTTTGCACTCCCTTTGGAAATAAGGTATGCATAAAGCGCTCTGACCGAAGCAATGCAACGCGAAATTGTTGAATCCGCTTTACCGCTTTTCTGCATAGAGAGCATATATGATATGACCTGAGTTTTGCTCACAGAAAGCAAATCATGTCCGTTATCTTCTATATATGCCACAAAGCTTTTTATATCACGTTCATATGAAATCACCGTATTTGCCGATGATTTTTTTTCGTTTCTCATATAGTCACAAAAGCTTGCAACTATTTTGTTATCCATAAATATCATCCTTCTACACGCAAAGTTTCATAAGCAAGGGCAAAAAAAATGCTTCCGCACACGAACACACACACAGGCATACAAACAAAATAAGCATTGCCGCAGCATAAGAAACCGCATCATTTTTCTTTTGAACATCAAAACCATTCAGCCGGCATTTAATCCGGTTAGTCTGATATTTCAGACTAAGCACATACATTGCCATAAGCACAGGCAAAATCACAAAGCAAGGCATCACAAGCGCAACAAGAGAAATGCGCACTCCTGCATATATTCCCCTGCACATAAAAATGCACCCTGCAACAAACCCCGTGCAATATCCTTTAAAACAAATCACCAACACCATAAGCGGAAGAAGAAGCATAAAAAATGCAGAAATCACCAGCGCCAATGCATAGCAAAAATGAATCACAACAGCTTTTGAAAATATTTTTCCAAACCTTGCGCTTTCATCCATTGCATAAAAAGTGTAGCCTGAAAGATTCGCAATCTCCGTATCGCTCTGCATATATGCTTTATACACACCAAAAACGATCGCAGCTACCCACAAAGCCATACTGATAAGTGCATATATTCTGTTTCTTTCAAAAAATTTTTTTACCTGCCTCAAACGATTCACCCCATATTATATGATTATGACAATCACGGGGTTAAAATTCTACTGCTCACCAAGTTTACGGGCTTTTTTTGCGCAAGAGTCAACAGCATCCATAACGCACGCTCTCAAACCGCCCCGTTCAAGAGCTTCAACAGCCTCAATTGTTGTGCCTCCCGGAGAACATACCATATCTTTAAGCTCTGCCGGATGCATTCCCGATTCCATACACAGCGCCGCACTTCCGAGGAGTGTCTGGTTAGCAAGAAGATATGCAGTTTTTCTGTCTATCCCCTGCTTTACCGCCGCATCCGCAAGCGCTTCTGCAAACATAAAAACATATGCCGGTCCGCTTCCTGAGATGGCTGTGCACGCATCTATGAGATTTTCTTTAACTATCGCAGTTTTGCCACAGCATGAAAAAACTTCTTCAACCTTACAAAGTTCCGAATCCACAACCTCACCGCTTGGCGAAATAACCGTCATACCCTCACCCGCCTTAAGGCAGATATTTGGCATAACCCTCACGATTTTGCACTTTCCGAGCACAGCCTCAACCGAAGATATTTTAACTCCTGCCGCAATTGAAACAAAAACCTTACCCGAAACACTGCACGATTCTTTGATTTCTTCAAGAATTTCCGGAATAATGTTGGGTTTAACAGCAAGTATTATGTAATCACTTTTTTCAACCGTTTCTTTCAAATCACAAAGCTCAACGCCGAGCGCGGCAATTTCTTCGCTCACATTTTTTTCGCAGACGCATATACATTCGGAAGCGTACTTTTTACTTCTCACAATTCCGTCTATTATTGCGCCGCCCATATTTCCGGCACCAATAAAACCTATCACTTCTAAATCATCTCCTTGCCTGCACCTCTTAAAAGAGGCGGATTTTTATTATAGCACACAAAAACTACGATTGCAAAGGGAAAGTTTTTAAAAAGAGGAATTATGTAAACTTTCAATAAAAACAAAGGATTTTTTTAGGACATGTTGTATATTCAAAAGACTTATGCGGTTAGTTTTGGTAATTATTCTTCTTTACATTATTTGTTTTTTGCGTTATAATAGTAGAAACAATTGAAAGGGGTATTTAATATGTCTGAATTACTTGAAATTATTATGATTGTGAGCTTTGGATGTTCATGGCCTATGAACGTTATCAAATCCTACCGTTCACGCACCACAAAAGGCAAAAGTCTTGCATTTTTGTGTCTCATCTTTTTCGGCTACATTGCCGGAATTGCATCGAAGTTTTTAAACGAAGCATATATGGCAGATTTTTCGCAAAAATGGTATGTACTGTTTTTCTATGTTCTGAACCTTCTTATGGTGGGCGCGGATTTATGCCTTTATATACGCAACAGAAATCTTGACAAAAAAGCTGGTCTTCTCTGATGAAGTAAATACATAACTTAAGCCGGTCGACAATAAGGAAGAATCGGTTTTGAAATAAGATTTTTCCTCGATGCGGCAAAATAATTTTAAATTATATTAAAACACAAAACAGTATTAAATAAATATACGGAATTTTTTGACAAACGTATAATTTTGTAGTATAATGTAATATACTTATGTATATTATATTCGGAGAGGTTGAAAATTATGGATTACAATATGTTAGCAGAGCTTTTATTCGGGCATATAACCAAAACTCCTGCGGATTACGAAGCAGTTTATCCGAAAAGAAATCTTGAGGGGGATGCAAAAATTACCCGTTTTGCTCCGAGTCCCACAGGTTTTCTTCATATAGGCGGTCTTTTTGCCGCTCTTATTTCCGAGAGAATTGCTCACCAGAGCGGCGGAAAATTTATTTTGAGAATCGAAGATACCGACAAGAAAAGAGAAGTTGAAAACGGTGTTGAAAAAATCCTAGAAGGTCTTTTAGGCTTCGGCGTGAAAATAGACGAGGGATTCGTGGGATTCGATGAAGAATCCGGCAACTACGGCCCGTATAAGCAGAGCGAGAGAGCTGAAATATATCAGTGTTTTGCAAAATCACTCGTTGAAAAAGGTATGGCATATCCTTGCTTCTGCACAGAAGACGAGCTTTCTGCAATCAGGGAAAAGCAGGAAGCCGAAAAACTCCTTCCCGGATACTGGGGCGAGTTTGCAAAATGCAGAGATTTGAGCTATGAAGAAATCAAGGCAAACATAGAAGCCGGAAAACCTTACGTTATGAGACTCAAATCCTGCGGCTCAGAAGATAAAAAGGTTTCTTTCAAGGACGGTATCAGAGGCAAAATTGAAATGCCTGAAAACATTGTGGATGTGGTTATTTTAAAATCCGATGGAATCCCCACCTACCACTTTGCCCACGTTGTGGACGACTATCTGATGGGAACAACCAACGTTATAAGGGGCGACGAATGGATTTCATCTATTCCGATTCATCTGCAAATGTTTTATATGCTCGGCATCAAGCCTCCAAAATATGCTCATATAGCTCCTATTATGAAGGAAGACGAGGGCGGAAAAAGAAAGATTTCCAAACGTAAAGACCCTGAAGCCGCTGTTACCTACTACGACGAAGAAGGATATCCTGCAGACGGCGTAATAGAATATCTTTTAAACCTTGCAAACTATACATTCGAGGATTTCAGAAAAGCCAACAAAACCGCTCACTGGTCTGAATTCAAGCTTGAAATGAATAAAATGAGCAACTCAGGCGGTCTTTTTGACCTTGTTAAATTAAATGACGTCTGCAAAAACAAAATTGCATCCTACACAAGCGAAAAAGTGTATGAGCTTGCAACCGAATGGGCAGAAAAACACGATAAAGAGCTTTATGAGCTCCTTACACGTGACCCTCAGTTTAGCATAAAAATGTTTTCATTCGACCGCAACCCCGACAAGCCCAGAAAAGATATCGGCAAGTGGTCTGAGGTTAAAGAAGCTTTTGCATTTATGTTTGATGAACTTTTCGACGGAGAGTATGACGAGGTTGCAAATGTTTCCAAAGAAGATGCGCAAAAGATGCTTGAACTCTACAAGGAAATGTATGACGAAACTGCCGACAATCAGGCATGGTTTGAAACTCTCAAAGACCTTGCCGAAAAGATTGGCTATGCAAGAGAAGTTAAGGAATATAAGAAAAACCCCGATGCTTTCCCCGGTCACGTTGGTGATGTGAGCAACATTTTAAGAGTTGCCGTTACCGGCAGAACCAAATCTCCCGACCTCTGCTCAATTATGCAGACTCTCGGAAAAGCTAAGGTCACAGAAAGAATAGACAGAGCAATTTCAGCTCTCAAATAATAAAACAAGAGGAGAAAAAACCATGGAAGAAATCATTTCATCCAATTTCATACACGATGCTATTGATAAAGACCTTTCCGACGGCGTGTATTCAAGAGTTCAGACCCGTTTTCCGCCCGAACCGAACGGCTATTTGCATATAGGCCACGTAAAGGCGATAAACATTGACTTTTCAACCGCAAAAAAATATGGCGGCACCTGCAATCTGAGACTTGACGACACCAACCCCACAAAGGAAGATGTTGAATACACAGATGCCATTATGGAAGATATCAAATGGCTTGGTTTTGAATGGGACAACGTGCTTTATGCATCAGACTATTTTCCCGTCATTCACGAATGCGCAATAAAGCTTATCAAAAAAGGACTTGCCTATGTTGATGACCTTAGTGCAGACGAAATCAGAGAATACAGAGGCACTCTCAATCAGCCCGGTAAGGAAAGTCCGTATCGTTCAAGAAGTGTTGAAGAAAATCTCGACCTTTTTGAAAGAATGACAAACGGTGAATTTGAAACCGGTTCAAGAGTCTTAAGAGCCAAAATAGATATGAGCTCCGGAAATCTCAATATGCGTGACCCTGTTATCTACAGAGTGCTTCATGCTCACCATCACCGCACAGGCGACAAATGGTGTGTGTATCCGATGTATGACTTTGCCCACCCCATTTCCGATACCGCAGAAGGCGTTACACATTCGCTGTGTTCTCTTGAATTTGAAGACCACAGACCTCTTTACGACTGGGTGCTTAAAGCATGCGATTTTGAAGAACCCTCACGTCAGATTGAGTTTGCGCGTCTTAACCTTACCAACACCCTCACAAGCAAAAGAAAATGCTTAAAGCTTGTGCAGGAAGGTATTGTTGACGGCTGGGATGACCCGAGAATGTCTACCATAAGCGGTATGCGAAGAAAAGGCTATCCGGCAGCGGCGCTTATAGATTTCGTGAATCGTATTGGTGTTGCCAAGGCTTTCAGCGTTATTGACTATCAGATGCTTGAACACTGCGTGAGAGAAAACCTTAACCTCAACGCTCCGAGAGCTATGGCAGTACTTCATCCTCTTAAGGTTACAATCGACAACTATCCCGAGGGCGAAAGCGAACTTCTTTCGGTTGACATTAATCCCAATGACGAAAACGCGGGCACAAAGGAAATATCCTTCTCAAAAAATATCTACATCGAAAAAGACGACTTTATGGAAGTGCCGGTTAAGGGCTACAAACGTCTCACAGCCGACAACGAGGTTCGTCTTAAAGGTGCATATTTCATAAAGGTAAAAGAAATTATCAAAGATGAAAACGGCGAAGTTAAAGAGCTTATCTGCACCTATGATCCGGCATCAAAAGGCGGAAATTCCCCCGACGGCAGAAAGGTTAAAGGTACAATCCAGTGGGTTGATGCCAACAACTGCCTGAGCGCAAGAGTTAATATGTATGATAAACTCTTTGTTACCGACAATCCCGGTGACGTTGATGAATTTATTGCAAATCTTAATCCGGATTCACTCGTTGCTCTGGAAGACTGCAAAATTGATGCAGACCTCAAGGATGCCAAAGCAGGCGATTGCTTCCAGTTTATGAGAAACGGCTATTTTGCCGTGGATAAGTATTCCACACCCGAAGCTCCCGTATTCAACCTTACGGCAACCCTTAAAGATTCCTTTAAGCTGCCTCAGAGCTGACGGATATGGCAGAGAATAAGAAAACGGAAAGTCAGTGTGAGATGTGTGCATACTTCGACTTTGACGATGAATATGATGACTATCTTTGCATGATTGGAATGGATGAAGACGAAGCTGTTCGCTTTGCCTCCGACCGGCACTCCTCATGCCCGTATTTCAAATTCTACGACGAATATAAGATAGTCCGGAAACAAAACTGATTAAAGCCCTTTTGCAAGTCAAATTAAGACCGGCAAAAGGGCTGATTTAGATTTTATTTCAGATGTTTGGCGGAGAAAAAACCGTGGCGACGATGGAATTTGAAAATTCACTTGTTGGTGAGAGATATAGGTCAGAAACACGAAAATACGAAAGCTCTGTATAATAACAAAAAGAGGAGAAAATATTTAATGAACGAAAACAAAATGGGCGTTATGCCCGTGAATAAACTACTCATTTCAATGGCACTTCCAATGATGATATCAATGCTGGTGCAGGCACTTTATAACATTGTGGACAGCATATTTGTTGCAAAAATCAGCGAAGATGCCCTAACCGCTCTTTCTCTGGCATTCCCTATGCAAAACCTAATAATTGCCGCATCAACGGGTATTGGTGTTGGAATTAACGCCCTGCTTTCAAGAAGTCTTGGTGAAAAAGATTTTGACAAAGCCAACAAGGTTGCCGGAAACGGAATATTTATTGAACTTTGTGCATTTGCTGCATTCTTTATTACAGGTCTGTTTTTTGTGCCGGCTTTTATAAATGCGCAAACCGATATACCTGTTATTGCAGATTTCGGTATAAAATACTTAAGAATCTGCTGTATTTTTTCTTTCGGAATATTTATGCAGATTACGTTTGAAAGACTTTTGCAATCAACGGGAAAAACAGTGCTTTCAATGTTGACTCAGCTTGCAGGTGCAATAACGAACATTGTGCTTGACCCGATTTTGATTTTCGGTTTTTCAATGGGTGTTGAAGGTGCCGCATGGGCAACAGTTATAGGCCAGATATTCAGTGCCGTTATCGGAATTGTTTTCAACATCACCAAAAATAAAGAGATAAAAATAAGCATTTCAAACCTCTCACCCTCAGCAAAGATTTCCGGAAACATTCTTGCAATCGGAATTCCATCAATGATTATGGCATCAATAGGATCTGTTATGACGTTTTGCATGAACAAAATTCTAATTGCACTTTCGTCTACAGCAGTTGCGGTTTTCGGAGTCTACTTCAAGCTTCAGAGCTTCATATTTATGCCGATATTTGGCTTAAACAACGGTATGGTGCCGATTATTGCATATAACTACGGTGCAAAAAGCAAGGAAAGAATAATCAAAACAATAAAACTTTCAATTGGTTATGCAATCGGTATTATGGCATTCGGGCTTCTTATTATGCAGATTTTCCCGGTTCGGCTTCTGAATTTGTTTGATGCATCGGAAAATATGCTCTCAATCGGAACCCCCGCCTTAAGAATTATAAGCTTAAGCTTTATTTTAGCCGGATACTGTATAATCACATCATCTGTGTTCCAGTCTTTCGGAAACGGAGTATACAGTATGGTGGTATCGATTGCACGTCAGCTTGTGGTTCTTGTGCCGGTGGCATACTTACTTTCGCTCACGGGAAACACAAACTATGTGTGGCTTTCGTTCCCGATTGCAGAGGTTGTAAGCGTGCTTTTATGCACTCTCTTTTTTATCAGGATTTACAACAGACACATAAAAAACTTATAGAAGCGGTGATTTCAAATGAAAAACTGGAAAAAACTTTTCCCGCAAACAATTTTAGCTCGCGGAAGATTATATTTTGATGCTAAAAACGTGCGTTCTCTTTCCCAAAAAAATAACGTTTATACTGCATTTGTTTCAGGAAACGAATTATATACTGTCAGTATTATAACAGAAGATAAAAGCATCAAAAGGATGCACTGTGATTGTCCGTATGCAAACTCCGGAAATGCCTGCAAACATATGGCTGCTGTTTTATATGCAATTGATGAATACGAACGTAAAACCGAAAAAAATCTAAAGCAGGAAAGTGCTCCGCTTCTTTTTGAGCCAAAAGAAACCCGCGGAAAATTTTTTGATATTGAAAAGCTCACAAAAGCATGGGAAATATCCCCTGAAAAATATCTAAAAGCAAAGCTGCTCTATCAAAATCATGACATCAGCAAACTGCATATAAAAGAAGGGTTCCACAGCTTTTTTTCAGACTGCGGATACACGCTGAGTGCCAGATACGGCAATGAAGAAAACGAATGGCAGGGACCTAATATATGTATTGAAAGAGACCATATCCTGAATTCATCGTGTAATTGCTCCAGAGAAACACTGTCATATTCCAACTATTATTACGGCGGAAGAACAAAACCGTGTGAGCATTTGATTATGCTTGCATGGTGTATGAAAGACTATATTTTAAAATTCAATCCCGGTGATATAACAGATTTAAATTCAGCTGAATTCATAAAGGAATTCAGACGTCAGAAATCCACCATCGTACCCTCTGATGTTGAAACCGGGCGTTCGGTTAAGCTTAAGCCCAGGATTGAATATGAATACGGCAGTCTCTCTGTTTCTTTCAAAATCGGAAAAGATAAAATGTATATCGTAAAAAAGCTTGTTGAACTTGTTGAATGTGTGTCACTAAGAAAAAAATTCCAACTCGGCAAGAATTCCGAAATAAATTTTGCAACAGACAAATTTGACAGCGAAAGCCTTGCTTATTATAATCTTATTCAAAGGTATGTGAAAGAAGAAGCTCTTCGTTCGGAGGAAGGTCTGAATATTTCAAACAGCAGGAGTTATTCAAAACTTCACCTTTTCGGATCAACACTGGATGAGTTTTACGATATGTGTGCTCATCAGACACCGGAATTCACAAACAAAAGCACATATTCCAAAAAAACATCCACAACACTGAAGTTTGACACAGCCGTTCCGAAAATTTCACTGAATATTGAAAAACGCAATGATAAAAGCACCGGTGAATTTGAGGGCATCTGCATCAGCGGTGAAATGCCGGAGCTTATAGCGGGCATTCATCATCATTACTTTATGGACTACGATGTTCTCCACCGCATACCGAACGAAGAATTCAACAATATCAGGATATTATATGCCTACTCATATTACGAAAATTTCAATCTTACCATAGGGAGGAAAAATATGGCGGAATTTTTTCACCATATTCTCCCTACATTAAAAGAGATTGCCGAATTTGACGAAAGTGAGATTGCTCAAATTGAGGACTACATTCCTCCCGCACCCGTCTTTTCATTCTATCTTGATGCTGAAAACTCTGTGCCCGTCTGCAAAGCACAGGTAAGCTACGGCGATATGACAGTTTTGGTTGCTCAGGAGTACACAGCGGATAACGATATGCGCAATATCCAATACGAACGTGAAGTTCTGAGAAACGTTCAAAGCTTTTTTCCTCTTCCGGGCAAAGAAAACGGAAGCTATATGAGTGTTGACTCAGAGGATGCCGTTTTTAATATTCTTGAAAAAGGAATAAATGAACTCCTTTCATTAGGTGAAGTACACTCTACCGACAGATTCAATGCACTCAAAATCAAACGAAAAATGAAAATAAGCATAGGCGTTTCAATTGAAAGCGAGCTTATGAATCTTTCTGTGAGTGCAACAGATATATCCAATAAAGAGCTGATTGAAATATTAAAAAGCTATCGCCTCAAAAAGAAATACCACAGATTAAAAAACGGAAATTTCATAAGTCTTGATGAAAGCATTGAAAAGCTTAATATGCTTCTTGATTCTATGAGAATAGACGACAAACAGCTTTTAAAAGAAAACATTCAAATTCCGTCATACAGAGCCCTTTATCTTGATAAGATGCTTGAGATGTGTGACGACATAGAATCGCAAAGAGACAAACGGTTCAGAAAATTTGTTAAAGATTTCAAAACTGTGGGCGAATCTGATTTTGAAGCACCGAATTCACTTTCTGCCATTATGAGAAACTATCAGCTCTATGGTCATAAATGGCTCAGAACCATTTCAGAAAGCGGATTCGGAGCCATACTTGCAGATGATATGGGACTCGGAAAAACTCTGCAGATGATATCCGTTCTTCTTGCCTACAAAGAAGACGGCGGAAACGGAACATCAATCGTAATATGCCCTGCATCGCTTGTTTATAATTGGCAGGAGGAGTTTTTAAAATTTGCACCATCAATGAATATATGCGTTGTATCGGGAAATTCTGACGAAAGAGAAAAGCTTATTGAAAATTACAGCAGTTATAACGTACTCATTACATCATATGATCTGTTTAAAAGAGACATTGCATTCTATGAAAACAAAGCATTTGAATATCAGATACTTGACGAGGCACAGAATATTAAAAATCATTCCACTGCAGCTTCAAAGTCAGTTAAAATTCTGAAAAGCAAAAAACGCTTTGCACTCACGGGTACTCCGATTGAAAACAGACTTTCAGAGCTTTGGAGTATATTTGATTATCTTATGCCCGGATATCTTTACTCATATGATTCATTCAAAAAAGAATTTGAAACACCCATTGTGAAAAAGCAGGATAAGAATGCAACCGAAAAGCTTAAATATATGGTATCTCCTTTTATCCTCAGAAGACTCAAATCAGATGTTTTGAAGGATTTACCCAACAAAATCGAGGAAGTGCGCTATGCAAAGTTTAATGGGAAGCAACAGAGCGTATATGACGGTCAGGTAGCATATATGCAAGATATGCTTGAATCCCAGAGTGAAGATGATTTTTCAAAAAACAAAATCAGAATTCTTGCCGAACTCACCCGAATCCGTCAGATTTGTTGCGACCCGTCACTTGTTTTTGAAGACTATAATGGCGAATCTGCAAAAAAGGAAGCCTGCATTGACCTCATACAGAGTGCCATTGAGGGAAATCATAAAATCCTTGTTTTTTCTCAGTTCACCTCTATGTTTGAGCTTTTGGAGGAAGATTTCAAAGCCAATGGTATCACCTACTACAAAATAACCGGTGAAATCGTTAAAAAGCGAAGGCTTGAGCTCGTAAAAAAATTCAACTCCGACTCCACAAACGTATTCCTGATTTCTCTTAAAGCAGGAGGAACAGGACTTAACCTCACCGGAGCAGATGTTGTTATCCATTATGACCCCTGGTGGAATATTGCCGCCCAGAATCAGGCTACAGACCGTGCCCACAGGATAGGTCAGGAGAAAATAGTTTCGGTTTATAAGCTCATAGCCAAAGGCACAATAGAAGAAAATATCCTGCTGATGCAAGAAAAGAAAAAAGAGCTTGCCGACGCCGTAATAAGCGGAGAGGCAGGTCAGTTCACTTCAATGAGCAGGGATGATATCATAAAGCTTTTAAAATAATTTCAAAAAAGATATGCAATATTATAGCTTCAGCCGGACAGCAAAAAGGAAGATATGATTCATCCTTTTTGCCGTCCGGCTGAAGTTGTTCACACATCAAATGCATTTTTTATTATATTTATCTCTGACACTGCAAATCCGCTTTGCATAACTCTTCCATATACTTCCACAACATCAAAGCGGATGTCGTTTGTGACCTTATTTGAAGCAATATATGAGCGTGCACCCAAAACAAGCTTTTCTATCTTTGCTTTGTTTACAAAATCGGCACCGTAGCCGTGAAGCTTATCCTTTCGGGTTTTAACCTCCACAAAACACAGAGTGTTGCCGTCAAGAGCAATAATATCTATTTCGGCAATCCTGCATTTATAGTTACGTTGCAAAATCTTATAGCCGTTTTCGCTCATATATTTCGCGGCATAATATTCTCCGTATTTTCCGGAAACATTTTTTGCAATCATCTCACATACTCCCTGACGCCCTTAAAGGTAAGGCGGTGAATCGGGCATGGACCAAATTCTTTTATTGCATCAAGATGCGCCTTTGTGCCGTATCCCTTATGAGCGGCGAATCCGTATTCGGGGTAGAGTTTATCTGCTTCTTCTATATAGCGGTCACGGGCAACTTTAGCAAGAATAGATGCCGCCGCAATGGAAAAGGAAAGAGAATCCCCCTTTACAACCGTTTCAAAAGGAATTTCAATTCCCTTTGCTCTGTTTCCGTCTATCAAAACAAAATCCGGCTGTTCCCCAAGCCCTTTGATTGCTCCCTGAAACGCAAGGTATGTTGCATTTAAAATATTTACTTCATCAATTTTCTTTTCATCAACGGCAAAAATACTGTAGGCACGTGCTTTAGATATTATTTCATCATAAAGCGCGTCTCTTTTTTTTGGTGTGAGCTTTTTTGAATCGTTTACTCCTTCGATATACACTCCCTCATCGAATATAACCGCCGCCGCATACACACTCCCTGCAAGAGGACCTCTGCCTGCTTCGTCCACTCCGGCAACGAGGTTGTAGCCAAGGGAACGGTATCTTTGTTCATATGCAAAAATATCTGTATCATTATTCATAACATTTATCCCCTTTCAAATTTCAATTTGCGCACTAACAGCCCGACAAATCAAAATTTATTCGCATTACAATTTCATTTTTATAATCGTTTAAAATCCAGCATCTGCATAGGTTTCAGAGATTTTAGAGTTTCAAAATGGGGAAACTCAAATTTTGATTTATGAGGGAGATGAAACAAGGTTAGTGCGTTGTAGGGGACGGCGTCCTCGACGTCCCGAACCCCCGATGAAACGGGACGTCGAGGACGCC
>JAZSOL010000260.1:0-5504 GCA_045536915.1 Clostridia bacterium | reverse complement strand
TTGCGGTATTCCGTGGGTGAGAACAGTTGATGCAATTTATATTGACGGTGCATTTTACACCATAACTCGCAATTCAACAAATAAAATGAAACATATCAGCGAAAATCCTGTTATTGCAATCTGTGGCGAATGGTTTTCAGGGCACGGTAAGGCTGAAAGTTTGGGCTATATACGCAACGATGAAAACAAATACTTGGCTGAAAAATTAAGGCTGGCTTTTGCATCGTGGTATGATAACGGTCATACCAACGAAAACGATGTAAATACTATAATATTAAAAGTTACTGTTACAGACGGTATCATTTACAAAGACGGAAAAAGATTTGCGTTTTAAGGATGTTTAATTATGGAAATAAAAAGTGATATTAAAAGAATTATTGAATATCAAAATGCATTACTGTTAAATTCTGAACGAAAAAGCGAAACCGCTATTAATGCTCTTATAGATAAAGTATCAAATGATTATGATACAGGAAATTTTAATTTTTCAAATTTTTCTGATATTTCAATAAAGCAAATGGGAAAAATAAGACACACGAAAATGTATCAACCGTTTTCTCCCGAAGAAATACTTTGTATTTATCTTAAAAGATTGTTAGACCGCAAATTTCATATTAGATACCCAAATCGCAATGAGTATATGCACTCTTTGTTTGATATTGTTAATGCCTTGCATAATATGAATGATTTTGTGATAGTTAGATTCGATTTCAAAGACTTTTTCAATTCAGTTTCAAGTGAATATGTTTTTAAAAAATACATTATTAACAGTTCAATGGAGCGCTATCAAGCTGAGTTACTTGAGGAATTTGTAAAAAGCACAAAATATGCATATGCCGGCTTAAATACATCAAACATAATATGCGAAATTATTGCTAAACACTTTGATCAACTTTTGAAATTAACATTTAAAGATTCAGGACTGATATTTTATCGAAGATATATTGATGATGGTATATTAATTTTTAACAGAAGAGTAAGCGAAACATTTTGTCTTGATTCTATTAACGAAACAATCCATGAGATTTTTTCAGATACAAATATAAAAAATGTACATATTTGTAAAACTAAACTCAACAATACAAAAACAAAATACATTATTAAGAAAAAAACAAAAGGCCTTCAGAAGTGTTTTGTAATTTAATGAAAAACTTATAAACACCTTATTTGGAGCAATAACAAGTCATTTCGAGCAGGAAGAAACAGTCCAGTTTCGCTTCTGAACGAGATGATACCGGTTATGACCGCTGATTTTTTGAAGCCTTTTCTGTTTATATGTGCTCCATTCTAAAGTCTTTCGAAAACTATCATACTATACATTGAGTATATTCTTACGTAAAATGGATTAAATCTATTGTAATAACAGAAAACACTGTTATCTTTTCTATTGAAAAAACACACCAAATATGGTACAATTAAAAATATTGAGCGGAGGTGTGCTTGAGTTATGAAAAATGTGCAATATCCTTATTATAAAACTCCCGAATTGCACAGTTTGCAGGAATTGATAGGCTATTGTGCTGAAATGTTTAAAGAAAAAACTGCATTTAATTATCTTGAAGGAAAAAATGAAATAAGCAAAAGTTATGTGACATTTTTTGAAGATGTAGCAGCTTTGTGTAACTATTTTATTGAGAGTGGATACAGCAGAGCACATATTGCCCTTTTAGGTGAAAACAGCTATGAATGGCTTGTTGCTTTTTTTGCAATAGTTAACTCAAACAACATTGTTGTGCCTCTTGATAAAGAACTTACTTCAGAAAATCTGTGTAGAATTGTTTCAAAAAGCGACTCTGTTTTATTGATACATTCCGACGAATATACAGACGAGGCTGAATATAACAAAGATGTTGAGTTAATCAACATGAAAAACTTTTCTGAAATTATCAGCAGATGTAAAACCGATTTATGTAGTACCATTAATTTTTATGGAAACATAAAAATTAATTATAATGATATGTGTGCAATTTTTTTTACATCCGGTACCACATCAGAACCCAAAGGCGTTATGCTAAGTCATAAGAATATAGTCAGTGATACAATTGCAACTTCAAAAAGTGTGTTGGTCGCAGATCCGTCTTTGCTTACCCTTCCGCTTCATCATACGTATGGTTTTGTTGCAAGCGTCACAATTCCGATGCTTATTGGAAGCACTATATTCATCAACTCCAGCATAAGACATCTAATGCGTGATATAAATCGAGCAAAACCGGAATATATTGCCGTTGTTCCGTTAATTGCAGAAACTATGTACAAAAAAATATGGGAAAACGCAGAAAAAAACGGTAAAGATAAATTGCTCAAGAAGCTTGTCAGATTGAGTGATGCTCTTTGTAAAATTGGTATTGATCTTAGAAGAAGGCTCTTTTCAAGTGTAATTGACGGTTTGGGCGGTAATCTGAAAATTCTTGTAATCGGCGGAGCTGCAATAGATCCGGTATATGTCAAAGGATTTAATTCGTTTGGAATAAAAGCTCTTGTGGGTTACGGAATCACCGAATGTTCACCTGTTGTTTCAACTGTCAGAAATAAGCACTATTGTCCGGAAAGTGTAGGTACTGTTCATCCGGGGGTTACTGTCAGAATTAAAGACGGTGAAATACAAGTCAAAGGTGATACGGTTTTTGCAGGGTATTACAAAAATCCTGAGGCTACTGAGGCAGCTTTTGATGGTGAATGGTTTAAGACAGGAGATATCGGCGAAATTAGGGATAACTACCTGTTCATTACCGGACGTATTAAAAATCTTATCATTTTGCCCAACGGAGAAAATGTTTCTCCTGAAGAACTTGAAGCAAAATTATCAGGTGAGATTCCACAAATAAACGAAATAGTTGTTTATGAAAAAAACGGAGTAATTGTTGCTGAAATTTTTCCACAAAGTTGTGATGAGAAATCAAAGAGAGAAATAGAAAACAATATTTTCGTCTTCAATAAGAATCTGCCCATATATAAGCAGATAAGAAAAGTTGTTTTCAGGGATGAAGAATTTTCGAAAACAACTTCAAAAAAAATAAAAAGATTGCGAGACCAATAATTATGATAGAGAAAATTAACGAAATTTTACAAAGAATCGTTAAACTGGACGAGGGAATAACGATTGATGAAAAAACTATTATTTTGCGTGACCTTGATGTTGATTCTATGCAGCTGGTTTCGTTAGTCTGTGCTGTAGAAGATGAATTTGATATTGAAATCACAGACAAAGAAATTAAACGTATTATTACAATTGGTGATCTTATAAATTACATTCAATCACAACAATAATATGTTTTTGAAGGAAAGAAGTTGTTCATATGAAACTTACATTACCACAAAAACAAATTTATTATATGGAGCGCTTCAGCAAGGATTCCATAAGTGTTAACTGCGGCTCCGTTTTAATAAATCGTCTTTTCGATATCGGAGATATACAAAAAGCCGTCAATGATGTTTATCGTATAAATGAAGCTTTAAGAACACGGATTTCATTTGAAAATGGAGAGCCCTATCAATATGTAACAGAGTACAAAGAAAAGCAAATTGAAGTTATAGAATTCAGTTCAAAAGAAAAAGTGCATGAATACGGTAAAAAGATGGCACAGATACCTATTGATTTAAAGGGTGAACTTTGTGAAATAAAAGTGATTTCATCTGCAGATTTTTGTGGCGTTTTTTATAAGCTGCATCATATTGTTTCTGATGCTTTTACATTATCTCTTATAAGCTCCCAAATTCACAAACTTCTCGAAGGAATATCGGTTGAGGCTTTCCCTTATTCCGACTATATCGCCGAAGAAGAAAAATATCTTTTAAGTAAACGCGCCCAAAAAGATAAAGAATACTTTGTAAAGCAGTATGATAGTGTGGACGATTTTGTTTATCTGTGCGATACACCGCCCGAAGCAGGTAAATGTAAAAGGAAGATCCACTTAATTGACAGCGAAACAGCTTTAAGAATTAAGGAATTTGCAAAAAACAAAAACACATCTGCGTATACTGTGTTTTTAACCTTAATAAGCACTTATATCAGCAGAATTAAAAATTTTCCTGAAAAGCTTTTCATAGGTACAACTGTATTAAACCGCACTTCGGTTTCTCAAATGAATACGGCGGGTATATTTGTTAACAATGTTCCGTATCTTGCCGAAATTGAAGCCGACAAAAGCTTTGCCTTTAATTTAAGCAAAGCGCAGGATAACACTTTCAATCTTTTAAAACATCAGAGATTTAATTATATCTGTGCTATAAACGAAACGAGCAAAAGACAGGTTTATGATGTCGCTTTAAGTTTTCAGAATGGCACTATTTACGGAGAAAATTTCGAAAGTGCTTGGTATCACAATGGATTTCAGACAGAAAGCCTTCAGATTCATATTGATGACCGAGACAGTAAAGGTATATACAATATTACCTATGATTATCAGATCGATAAATTTACTGAGCGCGAAATAGACATATTACATCAGCGCCTTATGGTGCTTCTTGCAGATGCGATGGCCAATGAAGATAAGCCATTGTTTGAATTGAACTGTTTAACAAACACTGAAAAAAATTTGATTTTAAAAGAGTTTATTAAAATTGCAGGTGATTATCCGAAAAATAAATGTGTTCATCAGTTGTTTGAAGAACAAGTCAATCAGAACCCTAATAAGATTGCCGTTGTTGCTTGTGATAAGACTTTCACATACAAAGAGCTTAATGAAGAAGCAAATAGAATTGCGAATTCACTTATTGAAAAAGGTATTGGAAGAGGGGATATTGTTGCATTTATGCTCCCCAGAAGAAGCTATATGATATCAACAATTATCGGTATTCTTAAGTCCGGAGCAGCCTATCTGCCAATTGATCCCGCATATCCTGCAGAGCGAATTGACTATATGCTTTCTGATAGTGGCGCAAAATTCCATATAACCGAAAAAAACATAACAGAACTTATTGATAATCCTAAAAGCTGTAATCCTGATACTCTTGTAAAAAGCACAGATATCTGCTATTGCATTTACACATCCGGCTCAACCGGCAATCCCAAGGGAACCCTTATTAAGCACGGGAATTTAATCAATTTTTATGTTGAAGACGGTGTTAACGAATTTCAACATTTTGTTGTTGAGCATTGTAAAAACATACTTTGCTGCGGTACAGTTTCTTTTGATATTGCAACAACCGAAATAATGCTTGCTTTACTTTTCAACAAAACTCTTGTGTTGGCAGATGAAGATGCTTTATCCGGTGGTAAACAATTTGCTGATGTTATAAAACGGAATGGCGTAGATTGTGTTCTTTCTACACCGACAAAATTATACACTTATTTGCTTAATGATAGTATTTTTTCTGCCTTTTCCATTGTTAAATGTGTGCTTGTTGCAGGTGAGCAATTGAAGGCAGATGTTATTGAGGCAATAAATAAGAGTGGAAACATAGCTTTGTTTAATGGCTATGGCCCTACAGAAACTGCTATGGGAGTGAGTATAGGTAAGGTAAATAAAAATGATATCACCATCGGTAAACCTATAGCAAATACC
>JAZSOL010000132.1:0-2342 GCA_045536915.1 Clostridia bacterium | reverse complement strand
GAGGCTCTGGACGAATATTCGTAAGATCAAAAAGCACCGCTTGGCGTACCTGCGATAAAGCAGGTTTATAAGCTAAATATAATTACCGCCGAGAGCGACCAAACGATGCTCTCGGCATATTTTATTACTTTTGAATAATAATCGTTGTTAGCGACTTCTTCTGATCTTCCGTGGGTTCTTTTAATTTACCGTTGGCAATCAAGGTTTTAATACAGTGCAGTATAAACCACCCATCACTATAAAAAGTATATTGGAGACCGTATTTTTTCATGGTTTGCAACTGTTTCGGGGTTTCTTTAAGAACTGCATCGACATACTCTTTTTTCAAATTGTCAAACTCGGTTCGATGCTTTTCTTTTATATGGTCACCGATCTCTACAAGCTGTCTGTTTATTTCTGCATCAGAAAGACAGAGGCAGCGGAATTTAATTTTATAGTCTCCCAAATCTTCACTGGAAATAAAACTGTCGCCAAATCCTGCGCTGAAATCACTCAGCAATCCACGTTCCCGTGTCAGCACTGAAATATATCCTCTTTCACAAAGATACGCATAGCCTTCAGGGGATAAAGTATCACCATTCAAATAAATATTTAACAACGACAAATCATGATGGATGGTTCTCTGATAATCCTCATCGACACGTTTTTTCGACCATTCGGAATCAATCGTCCATACCTTGAATTTTTCACCAAAACCATTCCAACAAGGGCCGCAAAAACGTTTCATACTATCAAAGTACAGCGGAGATGCAACATCGTGCGGAATAATCGAAGCATAACAAATATTCTCCCCACCATCCGGTCGTGTGGTAGCGGCCTCCTCAAATGTTGTGCCCTCATCCATCAATTCACTGCCACTCATAGCTGCAATGTACGGGATGAGTGCCCACAACATAAAGTTTTTGTCCTTAGGCGGATCATAAGTAAAGCTAAATGGTTCCGTCGTACCTCCCCATATTCTGCCATCATCCAATATTCCCGAATTTATCAGTTCATCAAACAATTCATTCGCAAATATGTCTGCTACCTTCAAATACATCTGATCGTGTAAATGATTAAGTTCGGTTGTGCTTTCCTCAAGCAGTATGTTGCAAAGATATTTGTCACCGATTTTAGTTAATAGTCCATATTCTTCAAGGCGTTCGACTTCATTTTCCACATATACGGGAGAAACTCCCAGTTCTTCTGCAACTTCATTGACTGTTTTGGCTTCTTTCAAAACTGCATATTCAATATTCTGCGCAATAAGGGAATCGAAAAATTTTGCGGGAGAGCCTTTCGTACCGACAGAACCGCTGAAACCGCACAAGTCAAATTTTATCGGATTAAATTTCAGTTCACTTGTTTTTCTCATAGTATCCATACCTCGTTTTAATTCTTTTTTGGCTTCAAACAAGTGCCACTTGACCGTGCCGAGAGGAATATTCAAATCTTTAGCAATATCGGATTGCTTGCGATTTTCAAAATAGTATGCAATTACGATTTTGCGTTGGAGCTTGGAAAGATACGCTATTTCGCTCTGCAATCTGCGGACGGTATCGGCGTTGTCGTTGTCATCAAAAATAGAGTCAGGGTCTGCAATGACCTCTGCTACCTCATCAATGGATACGCCTATCACGCTTTTTGCGGCATCTCTATAGTAATTGCTGAGCGCGTTATGCGCAATCGTCCAAATAAATTTACTGACGTCTCCTATATCATCTTTGATCAAAAGCGCGCGGAAAGCCTTTAATACTATATCCTGCGAAAGATCCTCCGCGTCGTGTGCGTTTTTGCACCGCTTCAGTGCAAAGCCAAATATGGGCTTGAGATATTCAGTTATGATTTTTTCGGCATCTTGTCTGTTCACTTGTTTGTACCTCGTTGAAAGCTTTCACCCATATAGACACGGATTTTGAAAAAGGTTGGAACTTTTTTATAATTATATCATAAATTTGTGAATTAGTCCACTCAATTAGTATATGTTTTGCTTTTGTGTCCACAAAAGCAGTGCTTGTCAGGGAAAGCAGACAGACTTTCGGAACGCACTAAATAAGCCTTTCCCAGTGGGGGGAGGCTCATCACCACCCGAATGTATAGAAAAGGAGGACGAACAAAATGCTCGTCCTCCTTTTGATTTTCGGCAGGTAGAACCTGCTTTATGGAAGGTACCCCTTGCGCGGCATTTTTTTCGTTGAAGCGGCAAGGGAACAGGGATAAGCTTCCTCGCATATGCTGATGACAAAAGGAGGTTTTGCCATGCATATGGACTGTACATCAAAGAATCCCTATCCTGACGGAAAGCCGGCACGGCGGGACGTGCGCCTGGCTCAGCGATTGCTTCCCCTGTGGAGCGGCGGAAA
>JAZSOL010000262.1:0-6685 GCA_045536915.1 Clostridia bacterium | reverse complement strand
ATCTCTTGCATACCGTCAGGCAATTGCGGCACACAAGCTCACGTTCTGTGATGGCGAGCTTCAGCTTTTTTCAAAGGAATGCGGAAGTAACGGATGCATAGGCACAGTAGATGTTACATACCCGTCGATGCCGATATTTCTTTTGTATAATCCGGAGCTGGTGTTTGCTATGCTGAATCCTGTGTTTGCATTTGATAAAACCGATATGTGGCTCTATGACTATGCGCCTCATGACCTTGGCACTTATCCTCTTGCAAACGGTCAGTTCTATGGCAGAATGCATATTCACAAAAATCAGTTTGGCAGAGAACGCCATAAAAAATACGGCAAAAATCCGCTCAACCGCGGTGAATATTATCATGAAGGTCAGATGCCTGTTGAGGAATGCGGCAACATGATAATTTGTGTTGCCGCCGCTTGCCGCGCAACCGGTGATTTTTCATATGCCGGAAAGCATTTTCCGGTTCTTAAAAAATGGGCAGAGTTCCTTGTAAATTTTGGGCTTGACCCTGAAAATCAGCTTTGTACCGACGATTTTTCCGGTCACCTTGCTCATAACTGTAATCTTTCGGTAAAGGCAATCATAGGTCTTGCGTGCTTTGCTCTTATCTGTGATGAGCTTGGCGAAAATTCCGGAAGATACCACGAACTTACTGATGAATATGCGGCTATGTGGAAGGGTATGGCGTTTGATAAGGATCACTATAAGCTCGTGTATGATAAACCGGATAGCTGGAGCATGAAATATAACATGGTGTGGGATTCAATTATGGGGCTTGATGTTTTTGATAAAGGCATACTGAAAACAGAATCAGAATACTACAAATCCAAAATTCAAAAATACGGATTGCCGCTTGATAGCCGTGATACACTTTCAAAAACCGATTGGGCATTCTGGACAGCGGCAATGTGTGCCGATGAAGAGCTTGAAAACATGATTGTGTCAGGTGTGTGGAATATGCTTTGCGACACTCCCGACAGATATCCGTTTACGGATCTTTACGATACTGTGACATCTGAACGCACAGGCACCTTCGCCAACAGAACCGTTCAGGGCGGACTTTTTATGAATATGCTTGCACGGACTGATTTGTTGAAACGATAATAAACCACCTGAAAACCGGGAAATATCCTGATTTTCAGGTGGTTTTTATTCGTTGCCTGTATTGTTTTGGAGTCATCTTGATTTTTGCTTTAAACAAACGGTAAAAAGACTGCATATCCTTCATTCCGCATTCGTGTGCTATTTGCTCAATTGTTTTGTCTGTTTCGGTTAAAAGACGGCACACATGCCTGATGCGAACCTCTTTTATGTAATCAGAAAAATATTTGCCGGTTGCTCTTTTAAAAATGTGACCAAGATATGATTTGCTTATGAATAAGGATGATGCAACCGACTTTAGCGTAACACTGCTGTCAGAATATTTTTTTGAAATGATTTGCATGACCTTTGAAACCATAATCCGGTCGCTTCGGCTTACGGCATTTGTATCGGATAAGTTTTTCTGAGGATGACGGGCAAGATATATGAGCAGGTTTGTCAGATGAGCTTTCGCCAGAGACTGCCACTGAAACAGACGCTGCTCTGATTCTTTGACAATATTCTTCAATATACTTAATGCATCGTTTAAGTCGTTTGGTTCAAGATGCGTATTGGCTATGAAAGCGTTATGTCTGAAAATTCCATAGCAGTAATCCTGATTTTTTGATAATGCAATATCTTGTGCAAAAATATCTTCCGGATCAAAAAGCAAATTACACACAGTCGGTTTTTTGAATTCATCCCCGGCAAAATACCCGTGAGGCACTCCAGTATTGATTATATACACATCCCCGGTTTTGCATTTTTCCGCTCCGTCAAGTGACAAATGAATTCCTTCACCGCCAATAACAATGCTGATTTCCACAAATTCGTGCATGTGCATTTGTGAGATATCAGGATTATCGGTATACACCCCGGTGCATTCAACCGTGTTGCTGAACACGGGCATATTTTTAAGCCACATTTCTTTACTAAAAACATTATCAGAGCAATCCATGCTTTTGTCACCGCCGTCTGTATGTTTATTTTCTTGCGAGGCTGTATATCAGGTCGTATGCAAGCTCCAGATCCTCCATACTGCAATGATTCTGCACAAAATGAGATGTACAGCAAATCCAGCGTTTGCCGCGAAGCTTTGCAAAAACTCTGCGTATTTCTTCTTCAAGCTTATCTTTTGGAAGAACACCAATAGCCGTTTGCACACACACACCGCCCAGAATTGCAAAATTACCTGAGTATTTTTCCAGATACATATCGTATGACATTCCGGCACTTTCCTGCCATGGATGAATCACGTCAAATCCGAGCTCTGCCAATGAATCGGTAACTCTTGAAATGCATCCGTCAGAGTGCAGACTCACATATGCTCCTTTGGAGTGAACATGGTCAATCACTGTTTTCAACTGCGGATAAATAATTTCATGCCACAGGGCAGGGTTAAACATCAGATCCTTCTGAGAACCCCAGTCGTCTGAAATATGAATCATATCGGCTCCGCATTCTATGCACATGTCTGCATACTGCACTGTCCACTCGGTCTGCCTCTTATAGAGCTTTTCCAGTTCTTCGGGATACATCGCCAGATACATAAGCTGATTTTCAATGCCGAAAACACTGTTGAAATTTTCAAAAAAACCGGGAGTCTGCACATAACAGAAGCGGTCTCTTTTTTTATGGAATTCAATTGAATCTGCAATTTTTGAGTAATCGTCTTTGTTGTCGGGTGAGGTGAATATATTCTCGTCAACAAGCAAATCCGGAGTCAGCTCATCATTTTCATTTGATATTTTTTCAATACTATCTTGTTTAAACGGATTCGGGCCGCCAAATATGTGCGCCATATCAAATTCATATTTGTCTTCAAAATTTTCAACGCTTCCCCATTTTTGGCAAATTTCATCGGAAAGGTTTGCGGATACCCAGCCGTATATGGGCTGTCTGTCGGTGGGTTTTCCGGAAATTGTATTGCGTACTCTCTCTGTACTGTTCATATAAATCACACTCCTTATTAATATTATTATATCATAAAAAAAATAATTTTAAATAAGGATGAAGAGCTTAGTTGCACACCCGAAAACGGACAAAACCGTATAAATTGTTTTTAAAGCTCAAAGCAATACATATTACCGTAGCTCCATGTGTATTCACTTCCCTGATGCCGGTCAAAGGTGAGCCAGTAGGTGCGTTTGCGAGTGCCTTGTTTTATGGGGAATATTCCGCCCCAGGCTCTGAATCCGCCGTCGGGATGGTTGAATGAAGCATTTGTCATGCCGTCTTTGGAATAAATGCGGTAGCATGAGGTATCTGTGCCGTTGCCGCACACAAAACACATCCCGTCGTCATCCTTCACAAACACTCCGCCGGTTTCGCTTCCGTCAGGTCCTCTGCCAATATAGGTATAGCCGTCAAAGGGATTTTCGGATTTGAAGAACACATATGCATATGCTTTTGTTTCAGGGTTTATACGGCATATTGCCATGTACCACATTTTTTCAGCTTCATCATAATACACATCCGGATCTTCATCCCCCCTGAATCCCACAAAGTCGGTAAATTTGCTGTTTTCACCAGCCGGTGTCATAAAGTTTACATCCAGCACATTTACTCCGTAGCGCACATCTGAATCAAATTGACAGTATGCCAGAATGTGTTTGTGTTCAAATGAGCTTACCCATACATACCACATACCCTTCATACGGTCATACACAAACGTCGGGGCAACATAGTTGCGCCATGTTGAATCTCCGCAATCGTAAAACACGGCACCTGTCATGCCGATATCAGCAGTGCCCGGAATCCACGAGAACACTCCCTGAAATGCCTTTTCCTGCATGCGGATTGATGCAGTGAAGAACACTTTTCCGCTTTCGTATATGACTTCACCGTTTTCATATTTTATGGGACGGATATCGGCAATTCCGATTCCGTTGTCGATGTATGAGTGCACATTTAAAACTGTGCTGTTTTCAGAGTGAAGAATAGCATAGCTGTTTTGAAACACATAGCTCACATTTGATTCTTCAAAGCTTTTTTCGTAAAATGTCATAAAGAATTCCGGAGCCTGGCTTTTCTTGAAATAAATATCAAATGCTCCCGGTCTGCAGCTTACAATCATGCATAGCTTTTCTGAAGCGAATTTTCCGAGGCTTATTTCCTGCGTGCCTTCTTCACCATGGTAGTAAAGCAGATTGCATCCGGCAGTTATGCTGACCTTTTTTCCGCAAAGGTCAAATTCAAATCCGGCAGAGCCGTTTTTAACAAAGGCTTCAATCTCGTAGGATGCAAACGGAAAAAACTGACAAAACAATCTTTTGGCGCATCCGCCCTTTGTCTGATATGTATTGTCGGTCACGGATTCGGTGCATGATTCATCAATATGAAAAGGTGGATATAAATCACCTTTGCCGCTGTTTATAAAATCAGTATAAAAGCTCATTTCACCGAGCATTATTTTTTTGTTTTTGTTCATGGAAACGGAAAATTTTCGTTTGAATTCTGATGTTAACATGCTTTTACCTCTCAGTTGGTTTTAATATGATATATTACGTGATATATGCTATCACAAATTTGGAATGATATCAAAATAGCTAAATCCGGATTTATTTCTTCACTTGGAACACAAAAGCAGCCTCTTTGAGAAGCTGCTTTTGTGTTAATCTTTAAGAAGCAGAAACAATTTCTGCAGGGTTATATGTTGCGTAGTTTTCGCATGCCCAGTGAGCAGCTTCTTTAATCATTGCCATATCCTCGTCGGAGAGCGTGCTTCTTGTGTAGTTATTCTCTGTGGCAGGGGTTCCTGTCAGCATTTCATACCATACAAGACCAACCAGCACTCTGCCCACGTTGTTGGTGAGATGACAGGTATCATCACGGTAAAGGCCCCTTGTGTCGGCGGCATTGCTTATGGTGCCGTCTTCAAGAGATTCATATTCGGGGAAGCCGTAGTGTCTTATAAGGTAGTCCACTGCAACTGCTGAGGGGAGGAACACTCCCGAACCGTCTTCTCTTTTTTCGGTTGAGTAGAGGTCAGCTCCCAGCTGATAACGCTGGAGAACAGCCGCTGTGTAGGCTCCTCTTGCATCAGGAGTGCCGCCGGCAAACATCCCTTCGTTAACCGCTACTGAGTTTTTTTCATATGGTGCCCATGTTGCATTAACAAGTCTTTTGGCATTTGGAGCAATTTCTGCTATTTCCTCTGCCATTTGAGACCACATGGTTTCCGAATCAACCACATCCGTGCCCCAGAGACCTTTGTCGTAGTTGGTTGCATGTGTTGTGCCCTGAAGCATTATGTAGTCCCAGTCATACATTCCTGCCATTTCTTTGGAGGAAATGGTTTCAGATGTTGTGTCTGTTCCGCTCATTTCACGCAGACCGTAGTCCGGAGTTTCATCAAACCATCTTTCATAGTGAGTGGTGAGTGTGCGGCCTCCATAGTAGCAGTTGTAGGGAGAAATTGTTACTCCGTCGGCCTCTGCAATGTCTGCAAGATAAAACATCGAGTCAGATGCAAAGCTGTTGCCTATTGTCATAATAAGAATTTCTTCACGGGTTGAATCTATGATGATTTCAATGTTGCGTGTAACCACGGGTTTAATGCTTTCAAGGTCTTCCCAGAACATAACCTTGATTTTGTCACCGTCTTCAAGGGTGATATTTTCAATAGTGAAGTTTGTTTCGTCAAGGGTAATGCCTTCGTATTCGCCAACGGTAAAGTCATCGGTGTCAACAGCTTTGAGCTCACCTGATTTGCTTGTGACAGCGATAATTCCCGTTAAGGAAATATCATCATCGCCAACATTAAACAGACGTGCTTTAAGACCAACTTCTTTCGTGGGATTGGTGATATCCTTAACTGTTCCTCTGAGTCCTGAGCCGTTTCCGTCAACAAATACCGGATCTATCACCAGGATATCGCTGTTTTCTTTCACGTAGTTAAACAGTCTGTTTCCTGATGTTGCATCAACTGCACCTTCGCTTGCGGCGTAGGTTTTGATGTAGGATGTGTTTTTGCCGATGGCATTAATCGGCTGGTATGATTCAAAACCGCCCACGAAGAGGTTGAGGTTGTATGCACTTTCTGCCATTGCTTCGGGGAAATAAATATTTTCAATTCCGGAGGATCTGTAGAATACGCTGTTGGTGGTATTGGTGAGAGTTTCGGGCAGAATAACGGTTTTGATTGAGTTGTCTATTCTGAATGAGTTCGAACCAAGGTATGTGAGATTTTCAGGAAATACAATTTCGCCGTTATAATCTGAGTTTATGTATGCAAGCTTTGAACACCCTCTGAATGCATTTGAATTTATTGTTTCACAGGATGGCATTGTTACTCTTACAAGTGATGTACATCCGTTGAATGCATCTTTGGTCAGAGCTTTGAGAGTGGATGGAAGTGTCAGAGTTTCAATTGTTGTTTCATTTATAAATCCACCAACCTCAATAACCGGATATTTTCCATCTATTTTTTCGGGGATAACAAGGTTTTTGAGCTCATCTGCCGAAAGGCTTTCTGTGTATCCTGTGATTTTGGCATTGCCGTTGGAATCAACTGTATAGGTGAATTTGGCTGTTGAAACTTCTGCACTTCTGTAGAGCTCGGGCATTTCGTTGCCGTAGGCGTCAAACACTTCGGGGAGATAT
>JAZSOL010000188.1:0-2471 GCA_045536915.1 Clostridia bacterium | reverse complement strand
TTTTTGAGAAAAACCGCACCAGAGGAAATGCTGAGCTTTTTGCTTCTTCCATTTTCTCCGGTGTATTCAATTTGCGACGGTGAAGCAGAAATAACATCATCGGCACTTAAAGTGTATATGCTGTTTTCTTCCTCATCTGCCACAACCGAAAGAAGCTCACGTTTTGAACTCCGTGAAGTCATGCGGTAGTAAATTTCGCATCTGCATCCTACAGGAACACCCGAAGTGTACTCAGACGAATCATATACAACCGAATCTGCAATAACCTCATCATCACCCGTACCGGACTTATCGTAAAGGCTTGTGAAGCGATCGGCTTCTATAACTGCGGTCTGAGTGTAGATATCAAAATTTTCAGAAAGAAGGTTTCTGTCTTCATATGAGTTGTAGGCTGATTCATCACCAAAAACAGTCTGAATCATCAGCTCTGCTTTCAGTGCATTCAGGATGATGCTGCTCATTTGGGAAGGAGTGATATGTCCGCTTTCTGAAAGAGCAACACCTCTGAACAGGTCAGCATCGTTTGCATATTTCAGATACCCTGCCGGATATCCGCCTGCGGCAATACATAGAGTATCATAGCCGAGAATTGACATTATGATTTTTGCCGCCTGGGGTGCTGTTATGTATTCAGCTGGTGAAAATTCCGTCTGCGATGTGCCGGATATGTATTTAAGAGCATATGCCGAAGCAATGTAATTATAGTTTTCGTCGGCTTTGTCTACATCTGCAAAGGGCATCGGGTTTGAAGCCGACACCCCTGCTCCGGTCATTTTCACAAAGAGCCTTGCCGCATCACCGCGGGTTACATACTCCGCATCTGCCGAAAAGTCAGACGATTCAAAAATTCCGAGGTCGGTTAAGATACGGACTGAATCTCCGCTTTTATCTATAGTATAGATATCTGATGCAATCGCCGTGAAAGAAGTCAGAACAAGAGCTGCTAAAATTATAAGTGATATAAATTTTTTCATGATAACCTCTCCTTTCACACTTAAAGTTCAGATATAAGGGATATAATCTTTGCCGCCTGAGCTCTTGAAGCATTGGCTTTGGGGGCAAAGGTGTTTTCTCCCATTCCGTTTATAATGCCTTTTTCTTGCATATAATAAACCGGAGCTTTTGCGTAATCAGAAATCTCGCTGTCATCTGCAAAAGCTTCTGTTCCGGTTTCAAAATCCGTAATACCAAGGGCTCTTGTTGCCATTGCCGCCATCTGCTCACGGGTTATAAGCTCACCTACACCAAAATGATTTGCATCAATACCGTTTACAATTCCGGCGTTAAATGCCGCGGCAACATAGGTATAGTACCATGAATCACGGCTCACGTCCGCAAAGCTTACATCGCCGTCTGCCGAAATACCGAGAGCACAAACAAGCATTTTTACAAATTCTTCTCTTGTTATGTTATCGTTTGGTCTGAATTTTCTGTCAGCACCCATGGTAAGAACGCCCTTGTTTTTAAGGTCATAAATATAGCTTTCTGCCCAGAGAGCACCGTCAAGGTCGGTGTATGTACCGTTATCGGGAATAACCGTTGGTAGTGTCTGCGGCTGTGTGGCGGTGTAGCCGCCTGTGGGAGCAGAAGAGCCTCCACCCGAACCGCCTGAGCTGCCCGAGCCACCCGAACCTGAATCAAGGTCATCTGTTGCATCGGAAAGTGCATCTGCAAATTCTTCAAAGTCATTAAAGGGAGCTTTTGAATGCACTTTTTGCGCCACCTTGTTTTTCTGATTGTTTGAAAGTTTAGTAAATTTCATGTATACGCTTTCTTTGTCAAAGATTATATCCTTATATTCTTCCATAATGTCGCCGTAAGCTGACCAGTAGCTTTTGTTGATTGCTTCATAAGCTTTGGTTGCGGCATTGAATTTTTCTACCACTTCATTGTATGAGCTATAGGGCGCATCACGGTATATAACATGGGATATATACATATTTTCCGAATCCGTGTAGTCAACAAGCGGAAGGGACATCATTGTCTTTTCGGTATTCAGAATTTCTGCAACCTTCTTTTCGGAGGAGGCGGAATTTACCATTTTAAGAATTTCCGATTTTGAAGCATTGTCAAGATAGTAGAAATATCCTTTAGCCGGAGTCTTATTAGTCATTGAAGCTGAGCTTACCTCTACGGTATATTTTCCGCCCTCATCAAAAGCGGAATCAAGAGTAAATTCCACAGTAGCACAACCCCTTGCATCAGCTGAAGTCTGAGCAGTAAATTTAAGATTGTTCGCTTCGTCAAACACCTTCACAACGAGAGTATCAGTTGCGTTTTGCAAAACACAGCTCTCAACGGTTATGGTGTCGATATCTACGTTTATGTTGTTTATTCCGAGGCTTCCGTCTGCAAAGGATGCAGTTTTTTCGAAGCTTTCAAAAACCTTGTCGACGGGTGCGCTATCACTTTTTAAAACAGCTGTCTTTTTGCCGATGGGCTTTGAGTTATCGCTTTTGTTGACAACAAAC
>JAZSOL010000220.1:0-2939 GCA_045536915.1 Clostridia bacterium | reverse complement strand
TCACCGTTTCTTACGGTAAAGAGAACTGCACCGCAGGAGGCAAAGTCGCCGCTTCCAAAGTCGGACACATCCCATCCGAGCATTCTTTCTTTGATGCGTGAAATATCACCCTTGGGATTTTCCCAGTCTTCCTTTGTCCATTTTGCAAACATAGGAAGAGAAATTTTATATTCTTCAAGTCTTTTTTCAGCTTTTAAAATAGCCGCATTGATTTCTGAACGTTTCATTTTTTCACTCCTGAAATAGATTTTGTTATTTAAATAATATTATAAAATTTCCATGGTGTCAAGATACTTTAAGTAGATAAAATTCCCAAACAGCCCGATAAAACCAACTTTATCGGGCTGTTTATGGTTGAATTATCTAACTTCGGATTTATCCGATAATTGCAATATCTTTAAGTGTCAGATATTCCATACGTGCAAAAATCTTCGCTCCGGGCATAAGGTCTGCCATGGAAGCCACCTTGCATTCCTCAGTGTCGGAATCATATTTAACATATGTGTTTGCCGATATTGCAAAAATTCCGGTGTCGTCGCCATAGTCGAGAATTACTCTTTTATGTTCAAAATCCACATCCACTATCTCTCCGCAGATATAGCCTGTTCTTGCATAGAGAGCACCGTCTAAGAATTTGCGTTCGCTGTCGGCTTCGTAGTCATAAACTCTTAAAACAGAAGTAACCTCACCGTTTGTGCTGAAATTAATCTTAAGAATATCGCCTTTGTTAAAATCCTTCACCTCGGTAAGACCGAGGTCTTCCGTGGGGAATTTTACCTCAAAGCCCCTGAACATTCCGCAGATAAGCATATTCTCGTTTCCGTCTTTATTGACAGAATATGTGACGCGGTCAAAAACCATGAAGTCGTCATAGCTTCTGCTTAAACCGGAATGACGGATTACCATAGCTTTCGGTGAACCAAAGAGGTCCATATCATAAGCCTCCGCATTTAAAATTGCAGAATCCACTGCAAATGTTTTCGGTATGTTTATGATATCATATGCCGATTTATCGGTTTCATCGTCGGGAACATAGAATATCTTGCCGCAGGATGCAAAGAATACCTTGTTTTCAAGCGAGCTTGTACCATAGCGGTACGGAGCATTTTTCAGGCTTTCGGAAAGTCTGAAGGTGTCGGCATCTATTGCCGCTTTTTCCGCTTCTGAAAATCTTTCCGTTTGAATTGCGCAGAAAAGCTCTGTAACAACCGCCTCGTCATTTACCCTGTAGCGCACAAGCTGCATGGGCTTTTGGAGCTTATACCACTCGCCCCTGTCTATCCTTCCGCTTTCGGTTTTGATTTTGGAATCGAGGTAAAGGTCTACCCAACGGTTGTTCTCGGTGAAAATCCTCACCTTTATGCTGTCCATGCCTTCGTCAATTGCCCCGTAGAGCCAGCCGTAAACATAGTCTTCATCAAGAGCCTTAACATCTGCAATGTAGCCGAATGAATCAACATAAAGCTTCTGATTTGCTCCGATTTTCAAAAGGTGCTGTACTGACGGCAAAAACTTATATTCTGCTTCTTCCGTAACAACTCTGTCGTCCGACATTTCGGTTATTTTGGCTGTGATAATATTGGAAGAAACGTAAATTTCAGTAATAAACCCATCACCGTACGGTGTCTGATAATAAGTGATTATCTTATCGGCGGTGATGTCGGAAACAGCTCCGGCTTTACCGTCGGCTACAACCGTGATGTAATCTTCATCAGAGTCAAGCTCTATTTTGCCGCCGTCCTTTGTGGCAATAACATCATAGGAGGTTGAAACTGCACTTACAATGCCGGTTTTGTAGTCTGTTATTTTCACAACATCTATAACCCTGTCAGCATCATTATCAATAAGGGTAACCGAGCCCACGAGAGGTCTGGTGTTCACTTCACTTTTTGCCTTTATAACACCGTTATATATATACGTTGCTGTGGGAGAAAGCTTAATGGTTTTTTCGTTTGAATCCGATGCAAAGTAGCTGAAGGAATCACCTTCAAAGCGTGTGTCTTCCAGCTCATCTGCTTCAAATGAATAAATATTGTTCGTATCCGGCTGCGCAATCATGAATATCATACTTTTACGCGATGAGCTTTCGCTTTCTGCATAGTAGTATTCGCAGTATGCACCGAGCATCTGAGTAGAAAGGGTGAAATCGCATTCAAACACCGTGTTGTTTACTCTTACTTCATCCTTGCCGAGAGTGCTTGCGGAATAGAGAGAGGTAGCCGTGGTAGCATCCACGAGGCCTTCCCCTTTTTTAACATTGAAGCTTATTTCCATAAGGGGCTTTCCGGCGTTGATTTTGATGTCGATGTTGCCGTCCACAATTTGTGAAACCTTTGCCGGGCTTGCTTCAAGAGCATTTACCATGAAGGTAACATAATCCGCAGGAGCAAGGGTGAGTGCACCGGATGAAATCCCTTCTGTAAGATCAAGCTCCGCCGCCACTTTGGCATAGCCCACCGGATAGCCGCCGATTGCTTCGGCAATTGACGAATAACCAAGAACGTTTACAAGGATTTTTACCGCTTCATTATACGTTACTGCATCGTCAGGACGAAAAGCAGAAGATTTTGAAACTACGCCTGCGTTCATAGCAAAGTTGATGTAGGCATAGTTTTCACTTCCGGCAGAAACGTCGGATATTTCATTTTTTTCGCCGCCGTCAGATACAAGAGACTCGTTACCGAGAAGCTTTACGGCAGATTTGAGAAATGTTGCTCTGGTAACCGTTTCTGCCATAAGTGCAGAGTCATCTGTTATGCCAAGGCTTTTAAGAAGCGGAGCATAATCCATGGCTGAGCTTTCAACCTTACCGCCTGAAGCAAAGCACACCGATGACAGGCAAAGCACCATAATGATTACAAATGATATTAACTTTTTAGCCATTGTATGCCGCCTCCTTTGCTGTAAGAAGTCGGATCGTAGCCATGTCGTTCTGTGAG
>JAZSOL010000277.1:0-6828 GCA_045536915.1 Clostridia bacterium | reverse complement strand
ACATCCCTCCGCCTACTACCACGGTTTCATAATTTCTTTGGGCATATCTTTCCATAATTCTTTTCATCAGTTTTCCTCCTCATAAAGCGAAATAAGATATCTGCCGAGCCTCATGCAATATCTGTCGTATTCTTTTGCTATCTGCGATGGCAGTCGGGATGAATTAAATTCATAGTTGAAATCTCCGTCAAAGCCAACTTTTCTGAGTGATTTCATAAAGCCCTGCCAGTTTATTGTGCCGCTAAACGGTTCGCGGTGAAAGTCTCCGTTTTTGCAGTTGTCGTGAACGTGAACAACCTTAATGTCTGAACCTATTTGGTTCACTATGTCAGCTATGTCAAAATCCTTGCCGGTGCCTATGTTGCAATGGCCTGTGTCAAGACATATTCCGGCATTATACCCCTCGCTTTTTAAAATCCGGCAAGCTTTGATAACCGGTTCAACCGGTATGTTTGCCATGTTTTCAATTGCAATACCGACAGATTTTACACCGGAAGTTTCATAAAGCTTTTTCACAAATTCAACCGTCTTTTCTGTTCCTTCGCTATGCAGATGCAAAACCGCCCATTTTGCACCAATATATTCCGATGCTTCAAGAGCACGGCAGGACATTTGAAATTTGTAGTCATAATCGGTGTGAGCTGTATCTGAATAGTCAAATTTATAAGGAAGATGGGTAGAGTTTATTTTAATGTTTTGTTTTTTGGCTTTAGCTTTAATAATGTCAAGATTTTTCACATAACCATCTCCGTCAAGGGTGGTGTCGTGGTTAAAGCCGTCTTTTTTCAAGTCATAAATTACTCTGCAGAAATTAAGGTCAATTGCATCATACCCAATACCTGCGTAATAGTCAAAATTTTCGGGAAGCGAATTTATTGAAAGTAACAAAACAAACCCCTCCTTACTTTGTGATATCCTTACCCACACCGCCACCGGGATGGATAAGGGCAAACTCTTCAAGTTTATAATCTTTTTCTTCCATAATGCCAACCATCAGAGCGTTAAAATATGCCATAGTGGCAGCAAAGCTCGTTGTCGACATCACTCCGTAGCGGTCACTTTCTGCAACATCGGGTAATTTCAATATAACATCAGCTGATTTTGCAAGAGTGGATTCGATTTTTTGAGTAACTGCTATAATTACGGCTTTTTTTGATTTTGCTATGTTTATTATGGGCAAAAGCTCGTCTGTTCTTCCGCCTTTTGATACGATAACAATTGCGTTACCTTCTTTTAATGCTCCCATACCTCCGTGAACAGCCTCCGATGGAGCTACAAACTTTGCAGGACATTCTATACAGCAAAGTGCGTGGGCAAATTTTTTCGCCGCAAAGCCGGAGGAGCCACAGGCGGTGGTAATAGTGAGACCGGATTTCATAAGCATATCAAGTGCTTTCCCGAATTCTGCTTTATCCATATTGTCATATAAATCTTCAAGCGCAGTCATCTCGGATGCGACGGATTTTTTCATGAATTCATATGTGCTTTCTCTCATAATTTCACCCCTTAAAGTCAATCGCGGCATACAGCCAAAGAACGCTGTAGCGGTCTTTCAGATCCTTGCCCCACTTAATGCCGTCAATTATTTTTTCCATACCGTACATATCTTCAAATTTATTTATTTTAAAGCCCACATCCAAAAGCATGTCTGTTATTTCATCTGCACCGGGACATTCTGAAAGAATCAGGCGTATTTCATCCCACTTTTTTATGTACACACCGGAGAGATCTTTTTGATAGTATTCACATTGTTTTTGAAGCTTAAAAACTTCCTCCCATCTGTTTTTATATATTCGTTTGTATTCTTCTATACGGAATTTTTCGTCATATTTTTTAAATGACGGAGTGAGCACAGTCAGGATTTTTTCGCGCAGTTTTGCAGTAACTATCGTTGAATAACCTACATCCGTTCCGTGGAAAAAATATGGCTTATCATCAATCAGCCCCGTGATTTCAAAGTAGTGGGAAAGATGATGCTCACTTCCGGAACCGGGACGGGTGGATTTGAAAAGTGTCAGGCAAACCCCAACGAGCACAAGTATTTCCATAAGTCTGCCAATTGCTTCGGGATTGCGATTTACCAAAGCCTTGGCAAGATTTCTGACTTCGTCTGTGCTGTCTTTAACTATTTTGCAGATAAACGGACAAAAAGCCTCATTATTTACGGCAACGCTCAGTTTCCAGTCATTCATAGAACTGTATTTCCCTATGATATCTGCATATCCGGAACGTATCATATCCATTGGAGCGTTTTTCAAAATGTCGGTGTCACCAATAATCACAGACGGAGCGTGGGTTGTAAATGTGACTTTCATACCGTCAAATATCATTGCCGCACCCGATGATGCATAACCATCCATAGAAGTGGCAGTTGCAATAATACCGCATTTTATGTTATGGTTAAATGACACGTATTTACATATGTCGTTAATTACTCCCGAACCGATTCCCAAAACAAAATCAGCATCTTCCGGCATATGACTCTGTGCTTCGGCAACCGAAGTTTCATTGGGAATAAGTGTGTCTTCTGTTTGGAAAGTGCAGCATCCCGAAAGCTTGTCACCGATTATACTGCGCACTTTATCACCGCAAATGGCGTCGGTGTTTTTGTCGGATATAAGCATAATGTTATTATATTTTTTAATAACATCCGAAAGGTGACTGAGTGCACCCTGTCCAATATATAAATCTTCAATATCGCATCTGTGTTCTGCTCCGCAAGAGCATTTTATGGTGCGGTTTATAACGTCTGAAACATTCATTTTTACCCCTCCCGTTTTATGGTTCAAGAATACCACAAAAAATCAAAATGTTCAATAAAATGCAAAACTATTGACATTTACGCACGAAAACGATAAAATAAAATCATACTCAATCACAAATAATCATAAGAGGGTGATAAAATGCTTCAGCTTGAAAGGCATCATGATATTCTTAGAATTTTAGGAGAAAGAAAAAGCATAAGCGTAAAAGAACTTTGCGATATTTTATATGCAAGTCCGGCAACCGTAAGACGTGACCTTGCCACGCTGGAAGAGGCAGGAATGCTGAAAAGAAGTTTTGGCGGAGCAGTGCTCAATGAGGTGTACCCCGATCAGCTTCCGATATCGGTGCGTGCGTCGGACCATATTTCCGAAAAAAGAAAAATAGCATCCAAAGCGGCCGCCTTTATCAATCCCGGTGATACAGTTTTCATAGATGCATCAACTACTACCTTTTATCTTGCTCCGTTTTTGCGTAGCATCCCTGACCTTACTGTAATCACCAACAACCCCCACCTTAATCTTGCACTTGCAAAATGCCATGTAAGAAATTTCAGTACGGGCGGTGAAATGCTCAATGATTCTGCGGCGTTGGTCGGAAGCACAGCCGAAAGATATATTATGGGTATTCAGGCGAATGCCGTGTTTTTTTCTGCGAGGGGAGTGTGCGACGGTGTGGTGACGGATTCATCCAAGGGTGAAAGAGATATAAAAATTGCGATGCTTGAAAATTCAAAAAGAAGTTATTTTCTTTGTGATGAAAGTAAAAACGGAAAGGAATATCCGTATATCGTGACCCGAACAGAAAAACTGACAGGGGTTATCGGTTTATAGAGGAGATGAGGAATATGGATATTGAATCCAACATAATAAAGAAATTTAATAAAACCGAACTTCACGGTGCCAACATCCACGTCAGAAGAAAGTCGGGAGATCAGTCCTATCGCCTCCATTGGCACACATACTATGAAATAACATATTACCGCAACTGCAAAGGCAAGGTTGTGTTGAACGGAAAAGATTTTAATATTTCCGATAATTCGTTGTTTCTTCTGACTCCGAAGGATTTCCATAAAATCGAAATGGTGGTAAATCCGGTTTCGGAATCAATAAATATTTCCTTTACCAAAGATATGGTTGACCCTGCAATCATCAGAAGACTCGCTTCGGGTCCGAGAATTTACCGTGATGTGCCAAAAGAGCTGATAGACGTGCTCTACATAACGGATACAACATACACCTCCGACAGCGACCACAAAATATTCAGGTTAAAACAGCTCCTTAATTTCATACTTTCTCTTACTCTGGAACATTCTCAGGTCATTGACGTTATAAGCAACTATATCACCCCTGCAGTCGGAGATGCAATAGCATATATGATTTTAAATGCCAATAAGGGAGTGAGCCTTGCAGAAGTTTCGGAGTATGTTAATCTCTCGCCCTCGTATTTAAGCGATATTTTTCACCGTGAAACCGGAATCACTTTTAAAAAATATTTAAACGAGCTGAGAATAGAGCAGGCAAAAAGACTTTTGGAAGACAGCAGACAACCGATACTCGGAGTGTGCTACGAAAGCGGATTCAACACCTTATCGCAGTTTATGAAAGTGTTTAAAGACAGCACCGGTTTTTCGCCTGCTGAATACCGCAAAGCCCATAGCATATGACGTTTTGCCACTTTTGCCATTTGATTAATACTTTCTTATTTCTAAGCTTCCTGATAATCCGGCAAACTGCACCGGTGATAAATCAAAAATAATTTACCTAAAAAAATGCGGATTTCTGCCAAAAAAACCGGTAGGAACAGAGCCGGACAAATGATATACTTGGGTTAAATATAATATTGAAAAGGAGGAAAATGCAATGATTTTTTATCAGAACTGGCAGGGTTCGGCAGCACCGGATAAAAAATGCAAAGAATTTTTTGATGTTACGGTTCCCGGAGATATTCAGGCAGATTACGCACGTCATATGGGCTGGGGCGACCATAACTATATGAACAATTTCAAAAATTTTGCGGATTTAAACGAATGCTACTGGTGCTACAAAACAAATATTGACTATAAATCAAACAACGAAGAAAGAGTATTCTTTGTTACAAAAGGAATTGAATATGAATACGATATCATCATGAACGGCAAGGTGATTTTGCATCACGAGGGGATGTTTTCACAGGTGGAAATTGATATCACCGATGAACTTGAAAACGGAAATCTTCTTGAAGTTATGATATATCCTCACCCGACAGTAGAGGGACTGCGTGGAAGAAACAATGCTTCCCAGTCGTGCAAGCCTGCTGTTGGTTATGGCTGGGACTGGCATCCGCCGCTTCTTGTTTCGGGACTCTGGA
The DNA here is from genome assembly GCA_045536915.1 of Clostridia bacterium. Lineage (GTDB taxonomy): Bacteria > Bacillota > Clostridia > UMGS1810 > UMGS1810 > RGIG1828. The sequence goes on along the minus strand of JAZSOL010000277.1, from coordinate 1,716 downwards.
ACGATACTTATATTGAAACAAGAGGTAAATGCTATCTTCGCGATGCCGAGTGTACATACACTCTTTCCGATGATATGACAAGTGCTGATGTGCATTTTGAAGTGGATTGTGACGAACAGGTGCATATTGAGATGTATGACATGGAAGGTAAAGTGGTATATTCAGGAGAAAGCACCGATTTTACTCTTGAAAATATCAGTCTCTGGTGGTGCAATGGTCAGGGAGTGCCGTATCTTTATTCATATAAGGTAAGCTCATCGGAAAATGAAATAAGCGCAAGAGTTGGTTTCAAGAAAATCCGACTTGTGATGAACGGTCCGAACGCCTGGGAACATCCCGTGCCATTCCCAAAAGGCAGAAGCAAAGCTCCCATTACGATTGAACTCAACGGCAGAAACGTTTTTGCAAAAGGGACAAACTGGGTAAATCCCGAAATTTTCACAACTCTTATAACCCCCAAAACTTATCGTGAGCAGGTGAGATTCGCCGCTGAAGCTCATATGAATATTTTAAGATGCTGGGGCGGTGCCATAATCGATAAAGAACCGTTTTTTGATATTTGTGATGAGCTTGGTATAATGGTATGGCAGGAGTTTCCGCTTTCGTGCTGTAACTACTTCGGTACTCCGAAATATTTAAAAACACTTGAACAGGAAGCGAGAGCAATTGTGAGAAGAGTGAGACGTCACGCCTGCCACGTGTTGTGGTGCGGAGGAAATGAGCTTTTCAACGGATGGTCAAAAATGACGGAGCAGTCGCACGCATTAAGACTTTTAGATAAGGTCTGCTATGAAGAAGATTTTGAAAAGCCCTACATAATGACTTCCCCGATTAAAGGAATCGGACACGGGCACTATGTTTTTAAAGATATGGAAAGCGGAAAAACCGTGTTTGAAATATACCGTAATCTGCATAAGAGCGCATATGTGGAATTTGGGGTGCCTTCTATGGCATCAATGGAACTTTTTGAATCAGTGTTTGACAAGGAAACTCTGCATAATGCTGATAACTCTCCCGAGTCGCCCTGGACCCGTCATTCGGGATTTGGCGCGTGGGGACCGAGCAAACTCAGCTGGTGTTGTTTTGATATTATTGATGACATATTCGGTAAACAGGAAACTCTTGCTGATTATATCGAAAAAAGTACCATTCTCCAGTGCGAGGGGTACAAATGCATTTTTGAAGAAGCGAGAAAACAGGCTCCGGATTGCTCAATGGCAATAAACTGGGACTATAACGAACCCTGGAAAAACATTGCCGGTAACAATCTTCTGGAATACCCTTCAAAAAGGAAACCTGCATATTATGCGGTTAAAGAATCTCTGCGCTCCACAATGCCGAGTATCAGAGCAGAACATTTCACCTATAAACCCGGTGATGTGCTTAAAGCCGAACTCTGGATTTTAAATGACTCTCCGGAAGATTTTGCAGGTGACGAGGTTAAAGTGTATTTCACAGTTGACGGTAAAAAGACATACATTATGACCTGGGAAACCGGAAAAGCAAAGGAAGGTCAGAATATCAGAGGTCATCAGGTTATGATTGATATTCCTGATTCACAAACTCAGCTTATAACTCTTACTCTGGAGGCAAAATGCGGAGTGAGTGAATACCGCTTCCTTCTTTCGAACGAGGGTGAAGCCGGAGCAGTTGAATTTAAGCCCAGTTTCTAAAAATTACCGGAATTCAAAAAACGGCATGTCATATAAAAATAAA
>JAZSOL010000167.1:0-2180 GCA_045536915.1 Clostridia bacterium | reverse complement strand
TGCAGTAACAACTGCAACCTGAGGCTTTTCCTGAGCGCTTCCGGGAAGAACAATACCGCTTTTGGTTGTTTCTTCGCTTTCAGTCATTTTAATTACAACTCTGTCTGCCAATGGTTTAATTGTCATTTTTATTACCTCCTGAACTATTCCTTACGGAATATTAATATACAATTTTTCATTTAGCACTCTTGTGCATCGAGTGCTAAAGTATGTTTATATAATAATGATTTTGCATCTCAAAAGCAACACCAAAATAAACCGTTTTATCCAAATTATATCAGCATTACTTTTATTTTCTTCGTTTTTCTTTGTTTTTTGTAATTTAATACATAATATTGATTTTTTAGCAAAATAAATATTAAATTGTTAAATCAGACATTAAATCTAAACAGAACTATATCACCGTCGTTCATAACATACTCTTTACCCTCAAGACGCACAAGTCCCTTTTCTCTTGCTGCCGCATAGGTTCCGCAGGCCATAAGGTCATCGAAAGCCACAACTTCAGCTCTGATAAAGCCTTTTTCAAAATCGGTGTGAATTTTTCCGGCAGCCTGGGGAGCTTTTGTGCCTTTTTTGATTGTCCAGGCTCTAACTTCCGGTTTTCCGGCTGTGAGATAGCTTATGAGCCCGAGAAGTGAATAGCTTTTCTTGATAAGACGGTTGAGTCCCGATTCTTCAATGCCGAGTTCTTTTAAGAATTCTTCTTTTTCGTCGTCTTCAAAAGCGGTGATTTCTTCTTCGATTCTTGCGCAGATAGGAAGAACCTCACTGCCCTCTTCATCTGCAATTTCATGAAGTTCTTTTATAAATGCATTATCTTCAATACCGCCTGTAAAATCATCTTCAGAAACATTTGCCGCATAAATAACCGGCTTAATGGTAAGAAGCGAAATTTCTTTTAAAATTTCCTCTTCTTCTTTTGAAAACTCCATTGTCCTTGCGCATTTTCCAGATTCAAGAGTTTCGTAAATCCGCTCAAGCATATTGAGTTCAGTGAGATATTTCTTATCTCCACCCTTCATTGCCTTTTTAGTACGGTCGATTCTCTTTTCAACCATTTCCATATCGGCAAAGATAAGCTCAAGATTTATTGTTTCAATATCTCTTTTAGGACCAATGCAACCGTCAACATGAACAATGTTATCATCTTCAAAACAACGCACAACATGAAGAATTGCATCAACCTCACGAATATGGGAAAGAAACTTATTACCAAGACCTTCTCCCCTGCTTGCACCCTTAACAAGACCCGCAATATCCACGAATTCAACAGTTGCATATGTGGTCTTATCAGGCTCATACATTTCGCAAAGCTTTTCAATTCTTTCATCCGGCACAGTTACAATACCCACATTCGGTTCAATCGTACAAAACGGATAGTTAGCCGCTTCGGCACCCGCCTGAGTTATAGCATTAAAAAGTGTACTTTTGCCAACGTTTGGCAAACCTACTATACCTAATTTCATATCTGCCTCCAAAGATTATATTATATTTTTAAACATAATATACCAATTATACATCACTTTTTCAAATTACGCAAGTACTAATACTGAATTTCATATATTTTACACATCAATCCGTAATTTTCGATTCGTTCTTTCATTTTGTAAGCAAATAAACGCTTAAAGCTAATTTGTTTTGCAGATATGATATTATATCTTTTGCACCAAATCAAAACTAATGGTTGTTTTATCTTCCAAATGGTTTGTTTATATAATTGTTTTATTCATCTATACTAATAGTGATGAAAGTTGACTGTTGGGAGGCTATAATATGAAATTGGACACAATTGGTAAAAATATCAGAAAATACAGAACCCAAAAGAAATTAAGGCAGGACCAATTAGCAGAAAAAACTGATTTGAGTACAAATTATATAGGAATGGTTGAAAGAGGAGAAAAAATACCCGCACTTGAAACCTTTCTCAAAATAGCGAATGCTCTTGAGGTTTCAGCCGATATGCTGCTTGCAGATGTTTTGTATTCCACCTACACCGTAAAGGATTCTCTTCTTGCCGACAAACTCGACAATCTGAGTTTTGACGAAAGAACTAAAATTTATGACGTCATAGACACTATGATTAAACATGCCTCAAATAAATAAGATTATCTTCACTCAAAAAGCATTAGCTTTATCAGTTATTCGATTACTGATTTAACTGAACATTCCATCAAAAA
>JAZSOL010000263.1:0-2884 GCA_045536915.1 Clostridia bacterium | reverse complement strand
TTGCCTTTGATTTGTTGGGATAGCTTGATATAAGCGAAACGTTCACATCATCGTCGTCATAATCCTCATTTTCGGGTGGAACGGTATACACAACGGCTTTACTGTCAAAAATGAGCCAGTTGTCGTAGCCCGTAATCTCTTTCCGGTATGTTTTGGTTGCACCGGACGTATTCCAGTTGAGTATGTAGTAGTTCATCTTATAAACAGGGTAGCCGGAGCATGATGAAAATTCCTCATAGGTATTGATATTTTTGGGGATGATTATCTTGCTTAAGTTTTCATCTGCATTGGTTTCGTACAGTACAAATCCTCTTTCGCCGCCGGAAAGCGCCGCTTCAACATCCTCCGAATACACCGACTTTGTGCCGGAATCGGTCATAATTTTAACCTTGTCTGCCGCCGGATATGTTGATATTCCTGCAGGTGTGAGAATTTTAAAAAACGTTGTTCTTTCGCTTTTGGAAAATCCTGCTTCCAGAAGATATCCGGAATTTCTCAGAGTGTTTAACGACACATATGCAATTTTTCCGAGAGCATCAAGATGAGCAACAATGTTTTCTCCCATGCGCAATGCATTTGCATCGGTTCTTGAATCGCCTGAAAATCTGTAATCATTTTCATTAACGGTTATAAAAGTGTCTGTATCGTCACGCATACCCGTAAGCTTTCCTGAAGCATCTGTGCCCGACACCTCAAGGGTAAGCTTTTCTTTGCTGAGGGTTTTGTATACGGAAATAACCGTGTCCGGCGAAATTTTTTCAAGCTCTGTGTTGCATATAACCTCATCATACTCATCAAGCAAAATATTTCGCGTAAATCTTCCACCGCACACCGGCTCATCCGAGAATTTGTCGTACATTATATTTTTTATGCTGTCGTATGTACCGAGCACGAGGTTGTAGTATTCCTTAATCAGCAAAACATCATAGGTGTTATCATCGTTATTGTCAATAAAGGTAAGTGTACCCTCTTTGGGCATCATAAGGCTTTTGTTGCTTCCGTCAATTTTTTCGCCGTTATACACAAGATTATATTTTGTGCCTAATTCTATATTTTCATCTTTTTCATCCGATACAAGAGTATAGATTCCGTTTTGGTAATCAAAATCTGAAATTTCCGCCGGAGTTACGGTTATTATCCGGTTGTTTTCAGGATATGCGGCTATTGCAACATACTCATCATCATGAGTTTCGCGGTAGTAACAATGTATATTCATGCCTACCACATTAGCAGTAGACTTCAGCGACGATTGTATCTGAACACCGTCTATAACCACACTTCCCGCATCTCTTGTTGCATCGCCCTTAAGTGAAGTGTTGTTATCAGCTTCAACAATACCCTCAATCTGATAAATTCTGTGGTTTTCCGTTAAAATATTTCTGTCTTTTTCTACTCTGAATTCTTCATGATTAAAATCATACAGCGCCATATCGGCATGAACCGTGTTATACAGAAGAACATAAATATCGTCTCTTCGTGCCTCAGGCTTTACGCCACGCACGTTTTTGAGAAGTCCGTGCTTAGATGCGACCGCCTGATATCCTGTGGGATATCCGCCGAAGGCTATAGCCTCACGGTCAAAGTTAAGCATCTTAACGCAAACTGCAATTGCATCGGTAAGTGCTATTTTCTCATCGGGACGAAACAGTCCGTCTCCCACTCCTGTCATGAGCTTCGATTCGTATAGAGCCATTATACTGTCATATGCAAAATGCCCGGCTCCCACATCGCTATATACCGTTTCCGCCCGGTTGTGCATTCCGTTATATCCCATTGCTCTGTCAACAAGTACCGCAAATTCACCTCGTGTCATTGCGGGGCTTTGTTCATCGGGAGCGCCGGTACTTTGAATTATTCCCCAGTCGCTCAAAAATCCAACCTCGTTGCCATACTCGGATGCTTCGAATACAGATGAATTTGCATCCTGAGCAATACATAATGACGGAATAATCATCAAAAAACTCAGTATTAAAGCTAATATTTTCTTATACATCATCTGTTTCCTCTTTCTAACGTATTATAAATCATCTGAGCAGCTTCTGCCCTTGTTATGTCATTTAAAGGCATAAACATATTGTTTCCGACTCCATTTACAAGTGCTTCTGCCTTAAGTGATGCTACCGGTATTTTTGCATACTCTGCTATATATTCTCCATCTGCAAAGTCAAGCTCTGCTTCCTGCATGGAAAATCCTCTTTTTGTCATGAATCTGTATACCATAACGGCGGCATCCTGCCTTGTTATATTCCGGTGCGGCATAAATTCATTGCCGCTTCCGTTTACAAGACCTTCCTTCTGCGCACCTGCAACATAAGCAAAAAACCAGTCATCTGCTCCCACATCGGTAAACGAGGGTTGCGTGTATCCTTCAATATCAAATCTTTCGCAAAGCATTTTCACAAATTCAGCTCTTGTTACACTTTCATCAGGTCTGAACCTGCCGTCCGAGCCAGATACAATGCCGGCTGCCAAAAGAGCATTTATGCTACTGTATGCCCAATGATCCGTGGCAACATCGCTGAAGGCTTGTTTTGGCTGAGACGAAGAAACAGGTGTGTCCACAACAGGCACCATGGTTGTAAGACCGCCTCCGCCGCCTGAACCGCCTCCGCCCGAACCGCCTTTTTTATCGGATTTCGGATACTTAACACCGTCTATGGCATCGTTTAGCTCATCAATTGACTTATATGTAACATTTCCTACCTCTTCGCAAATATATTCCTTCTGAGTGTTCGTTGCCTTATCATACTTACTGTTTCCCACAGCACCGAGGAATGCCTTTGCATCATACACATTTGCAAGCTTTGACAGGCCAATCATAATTGAGTTTTCTTTTAACGCATCCAGAAGCATTGCCGCAGCTATAGGATTTTTGGCATATGCC
>JAZSOL010000100.1:0-5250 GCA_045536915.1 Clostridia bacterium | reverse complement strand
GAAGACACAAGCATATCAATATTAAGCTGACGCTCGTATTCGGTAAATGACTGTGTAACATATATGCAGTACCTTCCGTCATAAAATCTTGCTTCGGGGTCAGCATACCATGATGTGTCTATAGGATTTATGATTTTTTTCATTAGCTGATATCCTTTCAATTAATAAATGCCAATTCACATTATATATTATATTTTAATTAAAGTCAAGTGCCATGGCTTTACTCAATATAAACAATCATAGAATACGCTTCACCGTAGCGGTCATAGATAATCATTTTTGATGCGTTTGTATTGTTGGTATTGGTAAAACCTTCAATATCAGCAACCGAACCGATACCAACCTCATCATCAGCAACATTGTATACCAGAATATTGTAATATGCTCCGGCATGTGTTTCAAGCTCATCAGCAAGAGTGTAGCTATATTCAACACCGCTTTCCAGCTTGTTTCTTGTTATCCATATATTGGAGCCATAGGTTTCATAGGCGTAGCAAAGCTGTATTCTTGAAAGTCCTGCAAAGGATGCAGACGGATTCGCCAGATAAAACGCATCCTTCTCATACTGATACACAACATCCACGTAGCTTATTGCTCCGGTTGAATCCGTGTCGTAACGTATTACATCGCCGCGCTTTAAGCTTCCGTATTCTTCTGTTACATTATCTATTACAGATTCATCGTTTGTTAAAACCTCTTCATATTTGCCGGCAGTATACATGTGCAGCTTATACTGCTCATTACCGTTACCGTCTATACATCTGCTTATTTTGTCGATAAGGCTTATGTCAACATCGGTGGTTGTGAGTCCCGCTTTTGTTCCGGAGCTGTGATAGATAATAACACACTCGGCATCATGAGCCTCCGCAGTGGTTGTGTAGGCTTCAATACAAAGCTTTTCGTCATTTTTCAGCTTTGTATAAAGGCGATAGTCATCATCTATTGCACCTTCAGCTGTTTCGGGAACATAAAAAAACTTTGTTGAGCTGTTTGAACTCACCTTTCCGCCAAAAATACCGGAGGCGGATTTATACTGAAGCTTTGTTTTGGAAGAGGGTATGCCGTCTGCCGAATACATATATCCGGTATACATCATTTCAAGACAATCGCCACTGTTGAGCTTATTGGTTATAACCGAGTCAATAACTGTAAGCTCGCCGTCAGAATTAATCTTATATACCATCACGCACCCCTTGGGGTCATATGCACCAAGCACAGCCGCCGCATTTTCAGCTAAAGAATACTTTTCTCCGTCTATAACTGCTTTATCCGCTACTTTTGCCGTAAGAATTTCGCCTGAGTCATTCATATATTTAATATGAAGTGCTCCGCCAATACCCTTTTCCATGTAGGAATCAATATAGTAGCCGTATCTTTTTCCATCGGAATAAGCATAATTTATTGCGGCAACATTGCCGTTTATATCAAGCTCAAATACACCGTAGGAACCGATGCGGATATCGAAATCTGCCGCACCGAGATAATATTCACCTATTTTCATGGTGTCTGTTTCGGTTCGGATAATCTGCTCGCCGCTGTCGTATTCTTTGATAATGCCTTCCTTCTGAACCGTACTGTATACGGCTTTTACTCTTGAAGCGTCAGCTGATTCACATATATTCACAACATCCCACTCAAAAAGCTCTCCGACAGCCATTTCATCGCCACGGTCACTTACGAATATTACATCCTTGTTTTCTGAAGACAGATCAAAGGATTTGTTATAATATTTATCATAAATCTTTTCATTAAGTGATGAAGCTGTGCCGAGAACAAAGGTTTCGTAATTTTCGGTCAGCACAACATCCGACTTACCGTCACCGTTGTTATCGATATAGGTAACCTTACCGTTTGAGGGAGCGTATATATCCCCGGTAAGCTTTAAAGCCGGAGTAGTATTGTACACATAATCCGCACTCACATCAATATTCACACGGACTTCTTTCCCTGAATTTTCATCAGAGTAGTACACAGTATTGCCGGAGTTTCTGACGAAATCAGTGCCATTGAAGGTCATAATTTCATTTTGGGATGACGGTTCTATATGTACAAGCCGTGGATTTGAAGCCTTGTCGCTGTACCATATTTCAACACTATAGCCCAACATGCCGGAAGCATCACATAATCCGGTATCATAAACTCTGCCGTCTATCATAACCTGATTTTCCCTGAGAGACGCATCTTCTGTGATATACATCTGTCCCACAGCTGTCACAATACCCTCGGTCTGAAATATATTATGATATATGTTGAGAATTGTTCTGTCACCGGATTCATACACGTTTTCACCGTTTTCAATTCCCACAGTTTCAACCGCACCGGATTCCAGCGCCTGCCGTATAAGCCTGTTTGCCTGAGCCCACGAAAGAGCCTCACCGTCATAAAGATTAAGCTCTGCCGAAGAAAGAGCAGATTCAAAACTCATTCCCTGCTTTAAGAGGTTGGTGTAGCCAAGCACTCTGAGCATAATCAGAGATGCCTCATAAGAGGTTATATACTCATCGGGACGGAACGTGCCGCCGGCATCACCGGTGATAACGCCTACTGCGCAAAGTGCATTCAGAACTCCGGAAATATAGCTTCCGGAGGCTACATCAACAAACGCAGCCACCTCCGGTTTTTCCGGTTTGAGATTCATAAGATTAGCCGAAATGATTGCAAATTCAGCTCTTGTAACAAAGTCACCGGCATCTGCGGGAGTAACACTTTCGTAGGCTCCGATATTTTGCAGAAATTTTACATCTGTCTGATAATCGTCGGAGGAGGCAGCCAGGACCGCAGGTGATGAAATGCAAAATATTATGCATACAGCTAAAGCAAGTATTCTTTTTCTCATCACATTCCCCTCCATTTGCAGATTTCATAAATTATTTTTGCCGCCTGGGCTCTGTTTACGGTTTCAAGCGGTGAATACATATTACCACCCGTTCCGTTTACAATTCCTTTTTCGCAAAGTGCCGCAACCGATGCTTTTGCATAATCATCCACCATTGCCGCATCGGCAAAGGTAAGAGGCGATGTGCTTTCAAGACCAAGTGAATTACACACCATAACTGCCATGTCCTGACGGGTAATTCCCAATCCGACACCAAAATATCCGTTACCAATCCCCTTTGCAATTCCGTTGTTAACAGCTGATGCAACATATCCTTCGTACCAGCTTCCCGGAAGAACATCTGCAAATTTTACATTTGAGACCATTGTTTCATAGTCCATTGCACCAATAAGCATTTTAACAAATTCCTCTCTGGTAACATCTGATGAAGGGTCATAGTTAGATGCATCTCTGCCGGATATAATTCCTTTTTGCGAAAGATACGAAACTGCATCGTCTGCCCATTCATACCCTGCCATATCGCAGAATGAATGCTTCACAACAGCAACAGCATCAGTATTATCGCGGTTGTGCTCCTCATCGGAAGGCACGGGTGCAGTGTATGTCGATTTCGAGCCACCGCCAAAGCCACCGCCCGATCCTCCCGATGCACCGGAGCTTCCGGCTTCGCTTTTTGCCGCTTTTTCAACAGCATCACAAAGCTCTTCTACTGTTGCATATGGCTTTGAAGCTTTATTGATTTGCTTGTGAACCTGTGATTTTGATTTGAGCGAATTGTATTTTGTGAGCTTATACTTTCCTATCAGTTCACTTTCTTCGATTACCGTTCCAACAATCGAGTAAGGAGTGTTATTCCAACAGGCAAAGGTAACGGTTTTTTCGCCGAATTCATCCATAAATTCTTCAACGGAAGAATACGAATCAATAAGAGCCGAAAGCATTGCTTCCTTCTTTTCGGGAGTATAGATTTCCTCATTTGAATAGATATTGTACGAAATATTTTTGCTTATATCCAGAAGCTCCGGATAAGCGTTTATCACTTTTTCAACCTCTTTTCCGCTTTCGGCATTTGCAATATCCATAAGGAAAAGAGCAATCTCTATATTATGAGTTATAACCCCGGCAGTTTCAAACCTTTGGTTATCAAGAGTTTTTTTCACGTCAAAAAGCTTTGAAAATACTTTTTCAAGCTCCTTATCCGAAAGTGAGCCGAGCTTTGATACATCTATTCCGAGAAGATCGCTGTTTGCCATTATGAGATTACCGAGCTCTGTGCCGTTTGAGGAATTATTTATGCTTTCAAAGGCTTTTGCAACATCCTTCTGACTGTAGTACATTATCTCCTCATCGGAAATAACAGAATCAATGCTTCCGTCAAACACTCTAATGCGGTAGCTCCCTGACTCACAGTCAAGAGGAAAGCTCAGAGCATAGCTCGCATCATCTTTTGCATTAAAAGCTTTGAAATATGCAAGAAGTCCTTTCGAATCCTCAAAGTCGAGCTCATCCCATTTGTTTTCTGCCGGTATTACCTCCACAAAGAGAGGTGCATCTGCAGCATTTGCTTTGCCGGATACTGTGATTTCAAAAGTATCGGGATCAAAATCTGCCATAAGACTTGCAGATTGTGAATTCTTAAGTTTTATGACATCGGTATATGAATTCATTGAATCAAAACCGTTTATGAGCATAAACTCTGTTTCACCGGATGATAAAAGGTCATCGGTGTATTCAAAGGTGTAGGTATGCTCTCCCGGATTTAAGGTCACCCTTTCGGCACTGTATGCATTAAGCCCGTTTGATTTTGAGTTATATGCGGCAGATACCGCAAGCATATCAAAGCTGTCCGGACAGCGGTTGAGTATTACAGCTCCCATGCCATCCTCTGTATTTTCCGCCGAAATTATTTCGAGGCGTGACTCTGCCACAAAGGTAAACACAGCTTCAGAAATAACTCTTCCGGGATAATCCTCTGCTCCGGTGATGATTAGTGTGTATGCCGAATTATCCTTCAGCACATCGGACGGTTTTACTAAAATTTTTGTACCGCTTATTTCGTATCCGGTGCAGATTTCAGCTCCTGCATTGCTTACAATGGAAACAGATATATCAGAATCAGGGTTTATGCTTTGCGAAAATTCAATGCATATTTCCTCTCCCGGCTTTACAGGTGCGGGAAATTCGCTTTCTGTTAAAACCTCAAATTCACCTATTGGTGTTATCTGCAGATTGTTCCAGTAGGTGCCGCCTTCCTTCGCCGCGCCGGTCTGACGGGTTTCGATACCCATTGCACTTATATAGCAGGATGCGGTGTTTGACTTGCCGAGCTCTTCAAGAGTTGTTGCCGTTGTATACTCCTCTTTGGAATATTCATCGGTAAGATTAATCACAAGCATTGATTTTTCCTTTGCCGA
>JAZSOL010000025.1:0-3990 GCA_045536915.1 Clostridia bacterium | reverse complement strand
ACTTGGCCGCGATATTCCGGTTCCTGCATACGTTGTTCCGAACCCTAACTGCTGCTACCAGTACGCACAGCCTTGCGGCTGCGGCAACGCTTTCTAAATTTAATAGAAAGACAGCTTTTTCGTAACCTCACGAAAATGGTCAGCTTTAGGCTGATGTTGTAACAAAAAGCGGTGGGGTTGCCAATTCCTCACCGCTTAATTTTATTTTAGAAAGGATATGATTTTTTGGCAGCTGAATACAGCTTTGTTCCCGTTCAGACTGTTGCGGTTGACGGAAACGTTACTTTTATGGAAGGCGCAAGAGCCTGTCATAAAGGCTTTATCTCCCACAGAGATAACTCCGGCATCTTCTTCCTTAAAGGTGCAAGCAACGGTTATAAAGCAGTTTATCGCGTAACTTTTGACGCAAATATTACAATTGCGGAAGGCGGAACTGTTGAACCCATTTCCGTTGCTCTTACCATTAACGGCGAAGAACTCCAGAACGCTCTGGCAACGGTTACTCCGGCAGCTATCGGCGATTTCTTCCATGTAAGCGTAACAACCTTTGTGGAGATTCCTTGCAGTTGTTGCGTGACCGTTTCTGTTGAAAACGTAAGCGAAACCACCGACATTGATGTGGCAAACGCTAACATTATTTTCGACAGGGTAGCTTAAGGAAGGGAGGCGGTTATATGAAATCACTTTACGAGCTTAAAAAAATGCTTTGTTATGAACTTGACGAAATCGCCGAAAAAGGCGAGCTGACCGCAGGCTCTCTTGAAACCGTCCATAAACTTACTGATACCATCAAAAATATCGACAAGATCGAAATGCTTGAAGAATACGAAGATGATGACGAAAGTTACGACGAAGGCGGTTCTTATGCCCGCGGACGCGGAAGAAATGCAAAGCGTGACAGGATGGGAAGATACAGCCGCGACGGAGGTTACGGCAGAGGCGATTATAGCCGCGACGGTTATTCCAGAGAAAACAGTTATGCGAGAGGTGGCGGTTACGGTCGAGAAGACGGTATGATGTACAGCCGCGGGGACGGTAAGGAACACCTTATGCGTAGCATTCGGGAAATGATGGACGAGGCTAAAAGCGAAAAGGAACGCGAAGCATACCGCAGAGCAATGAAAGAACTTGAAAACGCATAACGAGGTTTAATTTATGATTTCAGAGCGTGATTTATTGGAAGCGATTATGGAAACCGAGGACGAACCACCGTCCTATGCAAGCATAAAAAAACTTGCAAATCTCTACATTGTCTATGACCATCTTTTCAACACAAAACCTGTTCCCAGCAATATTGATACAACAACAGACAGCGAGTTTTTGCGTACTGCAAAGAAAAAAGACATTGATAAAGTGCTTGATATAATTGACGAACTGATGCAGACGCTTGAAATCGTAAACAACAAAGTTTATCAAAGCGTTTTACAAAAAATACGCAATATTTAGTACCCAAGTTAGTACCCATTTTGGTGGGGGTTTTAAAGGGTTTTTAAGGGTTTTAAATAAATGCTAAAAATGCAAAAAATGGCTTATTTATGCGATTTTATGCGTTTTAGAATTACAGACTCTGACTCTGTTTGTCGGGGTTCGAATCCTCGTGGGGCAACCATAAAAAACCGCATTGTTGAGCCAAAAACTTAACGATGCGGTTTTTTCTTCTTTATTTAGTACCCATTTAGTACCCATTTTATAAAATAAAAGCACCGAGTTTTTCGGTGCTTTTTTCTTTAATATGCGAGCTTATTTGACGCTTTTTTAATTGAATCGGTGTCAACATGAAAGTAAATTTGAGTTGTTGATATGTCGGAATGACCTAAAAGTTCCTGAATATCTTTTGCGGCGGCACCGCCGTTTGCAAGATAAGTTGCATAAGTGTGGCGGCATTTGTGCATTGAAAGATACTGTACCGGCTGTTCTCCGTTCTCGACCAAATATTTGTTTGCGTGTTTAAATGCGCGTTTATATCTGTCCGACAATTGGTTGATTGTAAAATAGTTATCGCTGTTTGAAAGTACGTAAGCGCCTCCGTGCGGAGTTTTCTTTAGAACTTCAGCAAAGTTATCCGTAATGCCGATATAGCGCCGTTTTCCGCCTTTGGTAGGGTTTAACGTAGGCTTTGAATGTTCATCTTCTCCTACGCTTCGACTTATACAAATAACATCTTCGGTTATATCTTCCCAACGAAGGCCACAAAGTTCTCCAAGGCGCATTCCGGTATAAAGAGGAATTAAAATATAAAATCCGTTGGGAATGTTGTTTGCTGCTCGGATTAACTTGTTAAGTTCTGATTGTTCAAAAAAATGGATTTTTGCGGCTTTGTCTTTTTCTTCCCTGGGTTTAACATATTCTCCGCAAGGGTTTTCTTCTACAAGGCGGTTTTTTCTTGCAGTTTCAAAAATGGCATTTAAAGCAATCCAAATATGGTGACGCGAAGATTCTGACAATTCGTTTTTTGTGGCCATTAATTTTTCAATTTGCGCGGGTCGAATGTCTTTTATTTTATATCCATCAAAATACGGAATAATATGTTTTTCGACATAAAGCTTGTAATTGTTGTATGTACCGTCGGCAACTTTATGATGTTTGTAGCTTTCAAGCCATTCAACTGCCCAATCGCGAAAATAAACAATGCGTTCTATGCGGGTTTCGTGCGAATTTTCTTTCCATTTCTGGTATTTATCCCGGCATTCGCGCTTTGTTTTAGAGTAAAAGGATTTTCCTTCAATACGAAATTCATACATTTTCTTTCCGGATCGTTCTATTTCTCTAAAACTTCCGGAACCTTTTTCTCTTGCCATAATTGACAAACCTCCTATTATAATTTATAATAAAAGGGCAGATTCGAGTGCCAACTTGACTGCCCGCCCTTGCGTTTTTCTCCAGAACGCAGGGGCATTTTTTATTTAATATTGGTATTGCCGCTTAAATGCGACAGCGGTATAGCTTGCCACGTCATCTATTGAAATATCGTCCGGAAGTGTAAATGAAGAGCATTCAAACCCTTTTTTATCATTTGGAGCAAGTTCAACAAAAGTAAACATATGGCCAATGGGATTGTTTTCCGCATCAAAGAGCATAATTGAAATAAAAACAAGGGACTGGGTTTCTCCGGTTGGATTTTCGACACGTCCAATGGCTTTAATGAAGCCGAAATTATCTTCAGAAAGCACAATATCTGTTACCGGAAATTTAACTTGCTTAACGGTTGCGGATTCTACTGAAAGGTGCCAATTAGAGTTGAGTTCGCCTTCTGTAACAGAATCAAGAGCAAATTCTTCGTAATAATAACCGGTTTCGCCGGGTGCAATAATTTGAGGATAAGCGCCGATATAATTTCGTGTTGCAACAAGTGCTCCGGATTCGGTTTCGAGATCGAGCGAAGAAGAGGAAAGATAAAGGTTATGGTCCGACGTGTTTGTTATCGAAAATATCGCCTGAGCCCAGGGTGTTCCAAGGCTGTTAACCCAAATTTTGACCGGGTATTTTTTATAAGTAAAGTCATTTTTTGGCTGAGCAGGCTTTTCTTCAACCTTTGGAATTTCCGGTTTTGCTGCTGGAATTTCTTCTTGCGATGCGTAACTTTCGGGAAAAGGAATTTCAGAAGGTTCGTTATTCCCGCAAGCAGATAAACAAACGATTAAACAAAAAAGCAACATTAACAGTTTTTTTATTGTCATAGTTTTCCTCCTTTTTTTCTGTCGGTGTGCTTTTGCACTTGACAGATTTTTTTATATTGCAAAGCAACACAAAATGTGTTACAGTACAAACAGAACAAATGTTCTTTAGCACGGAATGTCGCAGTTAAGCGACATTCCAATAAATTAATGACGAATCCAACCTACGTTGCCGTCGATAACGTCTATTGCGAGAACCGCAAAGACAATTACAAGAATAACGGCAAGAAGGGCAAAAAGAGCAAATTTATCTTTTCTTTCGTTTTTAATTTGATTTTCATATATTTTGTTTTGTTTTTCGTACATATCGGTTAAA
>JAZSOL010000122.1:0-10653 GCA_045536915.1 Clostridia bacterium | reverse complement strand
TAATTTTTTATTACATAGGAAATTGCCTCAGCAATTGCTTGTAACAACAAAATTTTCCTTATAAAATTGTGAGCGAAGCGAACAGTTAATTGACGAAGTCAATTTTGTTCTAATGAGTCGTAATCTATGATTTTATTAACTGATTTTCGGGGTCTGACTTGACACGAGTATAAACGAAAATGGTGTTGGATTTTATAAAATTGAGGAGGAGAAAAAATTATGTGTGAAAGACATTTGATTGTGGTAAGTGTGGATGCGCTTGTTTTTGAGGATCTTGAATTTGCAAGAACACTTCCTATGTTTAATAAAATTTTAACTGATGGTTCGCTGATTGAAAGAGTAAAAACGATATATCCTTCACTCACACATCCTGTTCACGCCACAATTATGACAGGGTGCACCGCAGGCGTAACCGGGGTTGTGGCAAACGAAGTTTTTGAAGCGGGAAAGCAAAATCGACCATGGTATAATTGGTTAAATCAAGTTCGGTGTGAAACAATTTTTCATGCGGCAAAGAAAGCAGGGCTTACAACCTGCGCTTGCCGTTGGCCACTTACTGCTGGCGGTGGTGATGTAATTGACTATCTTATTCCCGAAGTGCTCAGAACAGATATGGAAGGGTATGAGGATAATCCTGCTGAAGCCTACCGAAATGTCGGTTGTGGTGAAAATGTTATGGAAATAGTTCAGGAGGCGCTCGAAAAGTACAGCTCAACAAATAACCATCCTGCATATGACGAGTTTCAAATCTTCTGCGCAGATTTGATTATTAGAAAATATAAGCCGAATGTGCTTTTTACCCATCCCGGACATGTTGACGCAGAGCGTCACAGAACAGGACTTTTTTCGGATGAAGTAAAAGAATCTGTTAAATTGACTGATAAATGGCTCAAAATGTTGTGGGATGCAGTTTGCGCTGCAGGTATTGAAGATAAAACTGATTTTGTGGTGCTTAGCGATCACGGACATTTAGGCATTTCAAGGCAAGTCAGTCCAAACGTATTCCTGGCTGACAGAGATCTTATAAAGCTTGACGGTGACGGAAATATTGTATCCTGGGAAGCATATGCGGCAAGTGGCGGTCTGTCTTCGTTGGTTTATCTTGCAAGACCGTCAGATAAAGAGCTTCATCGCAAGGTTTATGATATGCTTAAAACAATGGCTCAAGAGAAAATCTACGGATTTGAAAAGGTGTTTACAAAAGAAGAGGTTAAAGAGCAGTATGGTCTTGATGGCGATTTCAGTTTTGTGCTTGAAACTGACGGATACACTGTTTTTGAAGAAAAATGTACAGGACCTGCTGCGCAGGTGATTGAAAGAGAAAATCCAAAGCACGCAAGCTCTTCGCATGGGCATTTGCCCCACAAAGGACCTCAGCCGGTGTTTATAGGTATGGGGCCGTCCTTTAAGAAAGGTGTGGTTTTGCCCCATGGTAATATATTAAATCATGCACCGACTTTCGCAAAGATTCTTGGTATAGATTTACCCGAATCGAAGGGGAAAGCAGTTGAAGAACTATTGAAATAACAGGTCACTTTTGCATCTTTTTTGAGATTTGAAAGCACAAGCCCTGTACTTACAAGAACAACCCCCCGTCAATTTGCCCGGTGTCATATTTTTAAGAGCAACAAATGCAAATATCCACGCAGTACATACAATCGTAGCTTTTATAAATGTATAAAAACATATATTGGCGGTACTGAAAATGCATTTGGTGAAAAAGGGATTATGAGCTAAAATGATTAAATTCAACACTAAATGTTGCTTTAATTGATATAATATGTTATAATTCTTAAAATGGAGTATAAGCATATAAAAATTGGTGTAAGATTTTACGATGAATCTGTTTTGCTCACAATAAATTAAATGGCGATTTTTGAGGGAAAGAGATAGATCAAAGATTTCCGAATATATTAAAAAGGAGCATTTTAATTGAATGACAGATAATAAAGATTCAAAAGAAACGGCATCTGAATTGTTCTGACTTTATAAATTTATGGTAGGAGAGTAAAAATGGAGCAGTATCACAGAGTATATACAAAGATAAATCTTAATAATATCAGACACAATCTTGAATCTATAAGAAATAAAGTCGGGAGCGGTATCAGAGTTATGCCTGTAATAAAGGCAGACGGCTACGGTCACGGCGCAGTTGAAATTGCGCATTGTATAGATGAATGCAGTGATTATTATGCAGTTGCCGTAATTGAAGAAGCTCTTGAACTTCGGAATTCGGGCATCACCAAGCCGCTTCTGATTCTTGGGACTTTGTCGGTGTGGTGTTATGAAGATGCGGTGAAAAATGATATAACAGTTTCGTTGTATAGCGTGGAGACGGCAAAAAAGCTGTCGGAGGTTGCGTGCAGGCTTGGAAAAACCGCAAAAATACATCTTAAAGTCAATACGGGCATGAATCGTATTGGAATAAATTGTGATGATGCAGGTGTTCAAACGGCATGCAAAATAGCGTCTTTTGCTAATCTTGAAACTGAAGGTGTGTTTACGCATTATGCCACTGCAGATGAAACGGATAAAACATTTTGCCTTAAGCAGCTTGAAAGATTTGATGGGTTTTGCGCCAAGCTTGCAAAAAACGGAGTAAACCCTGCTATCAGGCACATATGCAACAGCGCCGGAATAATGGAGACGGATACCTTCTATGATATGGTGAGACCGGGGATTATACTTTACGGACTTCTTCCCTCGGATGAGGTTGATAAAAATTCGCTTTCGCTTAAACCTGCGCTTGAATTTAAAACACACGTTTCGTGCGTGAAAAAGGTTATGCCGGGCGAGGGAATAAGCTATGGAAGAACGTATATAACCGATTCGGAAAGAATTATAGCAACCATCCCTGTTGGATATGCCGACGGATATCCGAGGCTTTTGTCGAATACGGGAAGGGTTATTATAAAGGGAAAATACGCGCCTATAGTTGGAAGAGTGTGTATGGATCAGTTTATGGTTGATGTGACGGATATTGATGGTGTGGAGCCTGAGGATGATGTTACTCTTATCGGCACCGACGGCATGAGTTGTATTACAGCGGATGAAATTGCAAGGCTGACGAATACGATAAATTATGAGGTTGTGTGCGGAATTTCAAAGCGGGTTCCGAGAATATATAAATAATATTACATAAACAAAGAGGCTGTAGCAAAAATAACGGTTCGTCGAGGACGCCGAACCCTACAAATTGCTGTGTATATATACTATGCACACCATATATGTAGGGGACGGCCTCCCGGACAAAACCGGAAAAATCATTTTGATATAATCCCCTTAGAATAGTCTTGAAATGTTTTTGTTATTTCAAGTGTCTACTCTAAGGGGATTATATCACATTTTGCTACAGCCTCTTTCACTTATTTTAATGGCTCAACTTATATTTCTCACCATAAAGTTTAAACTTTTCATCAAACTGCGGATTGTTATCGATAAGGCTTTGTTTATATTCGTGAGCGTTCATATTGTGGTGTGTTGCATCAATCAAGCAAGTTGCGATATTTGAGCAATGGTCGGATGTTCTTTCAAGATTTGTTAAGAGGTCTCCCCAAATGAAGCCTGCTTCAACAGTACATTCGCCGTCAGCCAAACGAACAATATGTCTGTCACGAAGCATAGATTTAAGTCCGTCTATTACCTGTTCCAGAGGTTCTACATTATATACGGCGCTTTCGTCGTCTTTATTAAAGGCACCGAGTGTAATCTCAAGTATCTCTGATACAGCATTCAAAAGAACGTCAAGCTCTTTTTTGGCATCGCCGGAAAACTCTATTTTCTTCTCTCTTAACTCTTCAACAGATTCCAAAATATTTACGCTATGGTCAGAAATTCTTTCAAAATCCCCGATAGCTTTTAAAAGTTTTGAAACTTCGGAACTATCTTCATCCGATGTTCTTGAGCGTGATAATTTGGTTAGGTATGTTCCCAAAATATCTTCGTAATGGTCGGTATTTCCTTCCATTTCTCTGATTTTTTCAGCTTTTTCCGCATCATACTCATTAACAGATGTGATTGCAAGTCTAAAGCCTTCAACAGCTTCATTTGCCATCTTTTTAGAAACATTATAACATTGCTGAAGTGCAATTGTTGGTGTTGCAAGAAGTCTTTCATCGAGCTCAACAACTTTTTCTGTTTCTTTTCCTTCAGGAACAATAATATAAGCTAATTTTTCTAAAAGGGATGACATTGGCAGAAGAAGTGCAGTGCAGAGGACATTAAATATAGAATGCGAAACCGCTATTCCGAAATAAGAAGCAGATGCATCCAAAATCGCAGGTTTTACAGTTATCGAAATAATACTGAATACCGCAAGCCACACAACAGTTCCTATACAATTAAACAAAAGATGTATGATAGAAGCTCTTCTTGCATTCTTATTTGTTCCGAGTGAGGATAAAAGTGCAGTTACACAAGTACCAATATTTTGACCCATAATAATCGGAATTGCTGCACCATAAGAAACCGCACCTGTTACAGAAAGCGCCTGAAGTATTCCGACAGAGGCAGAGCTTGATTGAATAACAGCCGTAAGAATAGCACCACTCAAAACACCGAGTATCGGATTTTTAAACATTATAAATAAGTTTTGGAATGCAGGTATATCAGAAAGTCCTGAAACTGCAGAGGACATTGCATTCATACCAAACATCAAAGTTGCAAACCCAAGAAGTATTGTTCCCACATCTTTTTTCTTGCCGGATTTTGCAAACATCATAAATATTATTCCGATAAGAGCCAAAATAGGTGTAAACGATGTGGGCTTCAAAAGCTTCATAACTATATTATCGCCTGAAATTCCGCCCAGACTTAATATCCATGCAGTAACAGTTGTTCCGATATTTGCACCCATAATAATGCCGATTGATTGTTTAAGCGTCATTATCTTTGAGTTAACAAAACCCACAACCATAACCGTTGTTGCTGACGAGCTCTGTATTACGGCAGTAACACCAAGTCCTGTTAAAAAGCCTTTTATCGGACTATTTGTAAGTTTGCCGAGTAATGCTTTCAAACTGTTTCCTGCACGGCGTTCCAAACCGTCACCCATTACATTCATACCAAACAGGAATAAACATAATCCGCCTATTAAATTAAGTACATCAAAAATTGTCATTTAACTGCCTCCTTGTTAAATATCCATAATCATTCATAATAATATTCAAACAATAATAGCTTAACATAAGCAATGTTAATTCTAAAAGCAAAGGTATGTTAATTGTATGTTAACAAATCACATTAACAATTCCCTGAAACAACAAGGATTTTTATTGTTAGTTTGATTCCGCAAAAGTAATCGTTACGCTTGTGCCTTTTCCCTCTGTGCTTTCAAGAAAAACCTCTGCATCGTGATATGCGGCTCCGTGTTTTACAATTGCAAGACCAAGACCTGTTCCGCCAACAAGCTTTGAGTGGCTTTTATCAACTCTGTAAAAGCGTTCAAAAACTCTGTTTTGTTCGGACATTGGAATACCAATTCCCGTATCTCTTACCGTAACACTTGTCTTGTCGCCTGCCCGATTAACAATAACATCAACCGTTCCGCTTTCTTTATTGTACTTGATAGCATTGTCGCAAAGGTTATATATCATCTCATCAAGTATTTTTCTTGCACCATAAACTTTTGTCGTATCTCCGATAATGTTAAAGGTAATATTTCTCTTGTCAGCAATAGGTGTGAGTCTTTTCACAACATCCTTTGAAAGCTCATAGATGTCAACATTTTCTTTTTCAACCGGAACAACGCCCTCGTCAAGTTCAGATATTTTCATAATGTCGCTGACAAGAGTGATAAGTCTTTGCGCTTCATCGTAGATAGAAGTTGAAAAGTCAATAACAGTTTCGTCCGGAGAACCGCCTGATTTCATCATCTCTGCAAAACCTGAAATAGATGTGAGCGGGGTTTTTAGTTCGTGTGATACATTAGATGTAAATTCCTGACGAAGTTGTTCACGCTTTACACTCTCGGTAACATCAATGATTACCATAACGGCACCGATTATTTTATCTCCTTCAAAAACGGGGTTTGCAATCAGGTTATATGTGTTTTCTTCGTGAGTAATATCGTTTTCGCTACGCTCACCGGAAAATGCCGTTTCAATCGTTTTTCTGAAACCACGACTTCCGTTGAAAGAGAGAACACTTCTGCTTTTGGTATCATCAACTTCAAGTAAGGTTTTAGCTGCCTGATTGTAAGAAAGAATATTGAAATCCTTATCAATAATCAAAAGTCCTTCGCTCATGTTTTCTGTTATGAGTTTAAATTCCTTTTGTTTTTGCTCCGCTTCCTTTATATGCTTTGAAATAGTTTTTTTCTGAGCAGATATTTTTTTGAGTAGCGGTGTTAGTTCCTCATATGTTTCATTTGCGGCAGGATTATCAAGGTCAAGCTCATTGATAGGCTTGATAATGGCTTTCGACAATCTGTATGACAGGAAAATTGAAATAATAAGTGCAAGTGCAATTATGGTAATAAGAGGTTGTAATAATCCAAGCAGTATTATAACCACAGAATTTTGAGTAGCAGACACACGAAGTATAGTTCCATCATCAAGTTGCTCTGCGTAATACAAGGTTTTCTGCATCAGGGTATTTGAATATCTTGAGCTTGTACCTTTTCCGCTTTTTATCGCATCTTTAATTTCTTCCCGGTCAGCATGATTTTCCAACTCTTCAGCACTTGCAGCTGTATCTGCTAAAACCATTCCGTCCTTTGAAACCAAAGTTATTCTTTTGCCTTTTTCATTGAAGTTATCTATAAAATCAGCACCTTCATTTTTCACCGCATATGATATGTAGCCGGCTTCGCTTTCAAGCTCTGCGAACATCTGCGCTTCAAAATAACTAAAAAGCACACCAAAAGTCAGACAAAAGCTCATAAGCAAAACAAGCATAGAGGTAAAGAAATTAGAACGAAATATCTTATTAACCATTTTCACTACCTCCGAGCTTGTAACCTATATTTTTAACGGTATGAATAAGCTCTCCTGCGGTTTCAAGTTTCATACGAAGCTTTCTTATATGAACATCAAGAGTTCTTGACTCATCATAAAATTCTCCCCATACACGAGTAAGTAAAGTGTCTCTTGAAACCACATTACCCCCGGCTTCCAAAAGCACCATTAAAAGCGAATACTCCTTGAAAGAAAGGTTAACTTCTTTTCCCGATACCTCGATGATGTGCTTTTCGGGATTCACATACAAATCTCCAATTTTATATTCTTTTACCTTGTTGGTCTTTTCATATCTTCTTAAAACTGCACGGACACGGCTCGTAAGTTCTGTCATACCAAAAGGTTTTGCAATATAATCATCTGCACCCATATCAAGTCCTGTTACTTTTTCAAATTCACTGCCTTTGGCAGTAATCATAATCACGGGAATATTTTTTGTGCTTTCGTCTGCCTGAAGTTTTTCCAGGATAGAAAGACCATCTTCTTCAGGAAGCATTATATCAAGTAAAACAAGCTGCGGTTTTTCATTTTTTATTTCTTGCCAAAATTCACTCGGCAAACTGCAGCCTTTTATGGAATAACCCTCTTTTTCAAGGGCATAGCATACGAGTTTGCGGATGTTGGCATCATCTTCCACAAAATAAATCAACTCTTTCACCTCCAAAAAATGTTTTATATTTATATTTTATCATAAAATATGTTTTTTTTCAAGAAATTGACTGCATTTCATCAATTTATACATAACATTAGTTATCCACGCCATATTTTCCGGCAATTGAATAAATAACCCATTAGCATACCTGCAATAGCCAAACAGCCATTTCGCGTATTCCCGTTTTGGACGCACCCAATAAAACCTCAGTAACCAAGTGGTTCCGAGGTTTTTGTTTTGTTTGAAATCTTCTTGTTTTTGACCACATAAAATCGGCTTTAAATGTGGATAGAAGACAAAATCATTGATTACCCATATGAGCTCATTTACTTTGAATTTATCCCTGCTTTATTATATCAATAATCTGATTTATATTCTTCTTTCCAAAATATACATGTTCATCGTTGATAACCAAACATGGAACACTCATAACATTATATTTTTTCTTTAAATCTTCAAAATGCTGAAGGTCATATACTTCTGCTTTAATATTTTTATTTTGGGTTGCAATACGCTGGCATGCAATCACCAAATCAGGACACATAGTGCAAGACAACGATACCAAAATCTTCATATCAGCTTGTTTTTGGATTTTTTCAATTTCCTTTAATGTATCTTCATCTATTGTCTGTCCGGGGCCTGCGGCATTGTAAAGCCCCAACACAAATGAGGTAAACTCATGTCCTCCCGGAACACCGTGAAATGCAATCCCAAAATCAATTCCATCCTCTGAAAACACTCGCACACACGGTGCAAGATTTGATTGGTCATTTTTTTCAGCAATCAAAACTGCAAGCTTGTCTGTAAGATCTGCAAGTTTTGTTATAAAATCCTTTAGTTCCAAAGATACAGGACGGTTATCAAGATACAGTTTAAGGATGAGTTTGCGCTCCATTTTGGAAAACACACTCTCCAACTGCTCTTTCATTTCCGAGGTAAATATTTCACCGGAATCATCGTGCGGTTTATCGGATACACTTTGCAAGTCTGCCGCTCTTGTGACGCGCGGTTTTGGATAAAGACCTGTTTTTCTCTGCATTTTGGCAACATATTTTTCAAGCTCCGTGGCAGCCAATGCACCGTCTCCGGTAGCGGTAACCACCTGACGTAGAGGTTTGATGCATACATCGCCTGCAGCATACAGACCATCTGCAGTTGTTTTTTGACTTGAGTCTGTTATAACGTAGCCGTATTCATTTAACTTTGCAACACCTTTAACCAGTTCTGTGTCAGGAGAATATCCGGCAAACACAAACACTCCGAAGTTATCTCCGTCTTCTGCTTGATATTTGGTGACGTCTCCTGTTTTAGTATTTTTATATTTTATATAGCTGAGGCCATTTTCTCCGGCCACTTCTTCGACAACAGCATTATAAACCACTGTTATTTTTTTATGTTTTTTCGCCGGTTCTGCAACGCTTGGAGCACATGTGAAATCATCTTCCCGAACAAGAATTGTTACATGACGGGCAAATTTAGTTAAAAATACACTTTCCTCTGCTGCAGCAAAACCCCCGCCGATCACGTAAACTTCTTTTCCGGCGAAAAATTCTCCGTCACAGGTGGCACAATAAGCAACGCCCCGGCCTTTGTGTTCTTCTTCTCCTTTAAATCCTATGGTTCTCGGATGTGCACCGGTAGCAAGCAGAACTCCTAAACATTGAAAATCTCCACGGCTTGTGTGAACGGTTTTAACAACATCATCCATTTTAAGGCTTTCTGCTTCCGCCATTAAAAATTCTGCTCCAAAGGTTTCTGCTTGCCGGCGCATAGTTTCGGCAAGTTCTTTTCCGCTTATTTTTCTCAAGCCCGGATAATTTACCACTTCGTGTGTAATGGTAATCTGACCGCCAAATTGTTCCTTTTCCAAAACCAAAACACGGTATCTTGCACGAGCCAGATAAATGGCGGCGGTAAGTCCTGCAGGACCACCGCCTATCACTACAACATCATATAAATTATCTTAATTAATATTTTATATATTACTCATTATAACTATCCTACGAGATCAAGACTTGGCTTTAATGTTTCAGCACCCGGCTTCCAGTTAGCCGGACAAACCTGGTCGCCATGAGCGTGAACAAACTGGCATGCCTGAACCTTGCGGAAAAGTTCTTCGGCGTTTCTGCCCACATTCCCTGCTGTTACCTCATATCCCACGATTTTGCCTTCGGGATTTATTATAAATGTACCACGTTCTGCAAGACCATCGGATTCAATTAAAACCTCAAAATCTCTTGAAATTTCATGAGTAGGATCGGCAAGCATGGGATAATTGATTTTTTTAATTCTTTCAGATGCATCGTGCCATGCTTTATGAACAAAATGTGTATCGGTAGATACAGAGTATATTTCACAGCCGGCATTTTTAAAATCTTCATACTTATTTGCCAAATCTTCTAACTCCGTTGGGCATACAAAGGTAAAATCCGCAGGATAGAAAAAGAACACACTCCATTTACCTAAAATGTCCTCTTTGGAAACCATCTTAAAATCGTCTCCGTGAAATGCGTAAGCTTTAAAATCTGAAATTTCTTTGTTAATCAACGACATAATTTTATTCTCCTTTAATTTTATGCTTTCCAAAGGCTATGCTGATTGCAAAATGCATATGCTGCTTTTATGCAGTCTCCATTGGGTAATGAAAAGTTTGCCTTCGGAGGCGTGTTGGGTGAAAGTTTCTTGTACTAAAAGCCATAATAACTTCCAATACACACCCGCTCGATATAATGCTCCGGTGCCATCGGATGTTCTACCGAACCGACTGAAACTGTTAGCCTGACAGGAGTTATCCGAACCTGCCTGAAAACAAGTATTTTCGGTATCTTTCGGTTTGTCGTCCTCGAAAGGCACAAAGCCTTACTTCGTCCTCCGTACCGAAATCTATCACAAAATACGTAGTTTTCAGGTCGAAGAATTTTTAGCAAAAAGATTTTTAATTGAACAAGGCAAAAGCGCAATGAATCCTGTCGGATTTATGAGCATTTTAACGAAGTTCAGGTGAAAATCTTCCGCTATAAAATCAGGTTCGGATGACTTCTGTCA
>JAZSOL010000154.1:0-6309 GCA_045536915.1 Clostridia bacterium | reverse complement strand
AGGCATATCATTTTCCTTTGCCGATGGCTCGTTTTAGCCGGTGTATGCATCTGGGTGATGCATTCGCCGGCGACCCCTGAAAAGGTGATTTTTAATGCGAAAAGTCCGTTTGTTAGCATCGGAAATACATATTCATTTTGCTGGAACATCAAACATTCAATTTCAAATATCAAACAGCCCGCTAAATCAAAATTTATTTTAAATCGACAAACCGTTTGTGTTTTTATTTTGATAAAAATTCAGGCTTATTTTCATACATTTTATTGGTGATGTTAACTTTTTCACTAAATTAACGCAAAAGGCAAAAAAGATGAAACTATCAAAAGGCATGGGGATAACGTATACTATCAGCCTTTTGCATTGCACCTTTATCATCACCATAAACTCAAAATCCCCCCACATCACACAAAAAAGCTTCCCATATTTGCGTTGGGAAGCTTTAATAAATTTATTTGATTTTATCAACCGTGACAATGCGCACAATTTTCGCAATCGGGAAACATCTTCTTGTCATATTCAATGCCGTTTCTGTCGTAGTAGTCTTTTAGTGCTTTTTTCACGGCTTCTTCTGCCAGAACGGAGCAGTGAATCTTTGCAGGCGGCAAGCCATCGAGCGCTTCAACAACCGCTTTATTGGTAAGTTCAAGAGCTTCCGACACTTTTTTCCCCTTTATCATTTCGGTTGCCATTGAGCTTGATGCAATTGCACTTCCGCAGCCGAATGTTTCAAATTTAACATCAACAATCACGTCATTTTCTATTTTGAGATATATTTTCATTATATCTCCGCATTTTGCATTTCCCACTTCACCCACACCATCGGCATTTTCTATCATTCCCACATTGCGGGGGTTTTTAAAATGGTCCATTACTTTTTCACTGTATAACATATTCTCTTCTCCCTTCCTGTAAGTCTCTCCACACCGGAGACATAGCTCTCAGGCGTTCCACAACTTCTGCCACGCTTTTTATGATGTATTCTATTTCTTCGTATGTGTTGCTTTCGCAAATTGAAAGTCTGAGCGAACCGTGGGCAATTTCGTGGGGTCTTCCTATTGCAAGAAGAACATGGCTCGGGTCCAAAGAACCCGATGTGCAGGCAGAACCCGAGGACGCGCAAATTCCATACATATCGAGAAGCAAAAGAAGTGATTCGCCCTCAATCCCCTCGAAGCACACATTAACATTACCCGGCAGACGGCTTTTTGCATCACCGTTTAAAATGCAATGGGGAATATTAAGAAGTCCGTCTATGAGCTTATCTCTCATTGCACTGACTTTTTCCGCTGTTTCTTCGAGTGAGCCAACGCTTTCCTTAAATGCCGCAACCATTCCCATTATGGCAGGAAGGTTTTCGGTTCCGGCTCTTTTTCCTCTTTCCTGAGCACCGCCTTCTATTATGTTGGAAAGAACAACACCCTTTCTTGCATACAGCGCACCCACGCCTTTCGGTCCGTGGAATTTGTGTGCCGAAACAGAAAGCATATCAACATTGTCTTTTTCAACATCAATCCTGATGTGCCCTGCTGCCTGAACGGCATCGGTGTGAAACAAAACATTTTTCTCACGGCACACCTTTCCGATTTCTCCAATCGGCTGAATTGTGCCGATTTCATTGTTGGCATACATAACCGTTACAAGGCAAGTATCTTCTTTTATTGCCGCTTCAACTTCTCCGGCTGTTATGAGTCCGTTTTCGTGGACATCAAGATAGGTGATTTCAAAACCTTGCTTTTGGAGCTTTTCAAGAGTGTGAAGCACTGCGTGATGCTCAAAAGCGGTGGAAACAATATGCTTCTTTCCTTTTTTTGCACCGTAGAGTGCCGCAGAGATAATCGCCTGATTATCAGCTTCGCTTCCGCCGGAGGTAAAATATATTTCTCTTGCCTCAGCGCCCAGAAGAGATGCCATTTCTTCTCTTGCTTTGCTTAGCTGCGCAGCCGCTTCCTGCCCCAAAGAATGGAGACTTGAAGGGTTTCCGTAGACATTTTCCATATATGGAATCATTGCATCGATGGCAGTTTTCGACATTTTGGTCGTTGCTGCGTTATCTGCATAAACCTGCATTTGTATCATTCCTTTTTTATCAAATCTTTTATAACCTCTCCGGCAAGGATATACCCCATAACCGGCGGCACAAACGATAACGAACCCGGAGTTTTCTTTATTTTGTCCGGTTCATCGTCGGTATTTTCAAATTTAAGACTGCACGGCTCTTCTTCGGAATACACGCATTTGAGCTTTTCTATTCCGAGTTTTTTCATTTCACGGCGCATAACTCTCGCAAGCGGACACACCTTAGTTTCAAAAATATCCGAAACCTTAAAAAGTGTGGGGTCAAGCTTGTTTCCCGCTCCCATTGCGGATATAACCGGCACACCCGCCTCACAGGCAAGACGGCATATCTCTTTTTTTCCGCTCACGGTATCAATGGCATCAACAACATAGTCAAACTCCGAAAAATCAAATTCGCGGGAATTTTCCGGAAGAAAAAAGCATTCTCTGAGCGTTACCTTCGCATCGGGATTTATCTCTTTTATTCTCATTAAAGATGCCTCTGTTTTAAAAAGTCCGAGGGTTTTTTCCGTTGCAATTATCTGACGGTTGAAATTTGAAAGATTCACCCTGTCGGAATCAATGAGCACAAGATGTCCCACGCCGCCTCTCGCCAAAGCTTCAACGCATGCACCGCCCACTCCGCCAAGTCCGAAAACAGCAACAGTTGACTCTCTTAAAATCTTCACAGAATCTTTCCCTATCATCATTTCAAGTCTCGAAAAACGTTCTGACATTAAATTCACCATTTTCCGTAAAATTATACCATACCGTATCCTACATTATAACACAAATTTCTCACAAAATCAATAATCCCGTTATGTAGGATATAGCCAAAATTCTCTTGGTCAAACCAACTTTTAGATAGTAATATTTTGTTATTATTTATATTGCATTATTCAAACACCAATCATAAACTATTAGAGATAATTCAATAAAAATCCGGCAGATGACAACACATAGTTATTATCCGCCGGATTTCACTTTTTGATTAAATATTCAAATTATGCTTTTTTCACCGTAACCCTTGTTTTGCCGGAAATATACTCAATCCATTCATCAACTGTTTTTCCTCACCTGCAATTTCGAGTGCATCTGCATAACACACGTCTGCACATTTTCCGCAAGCCACACACTGCGCACGGTCAAAAACGTGTCTCCTTCCTTTGTCAATATAATACCACGGTTGTCTTAACAGGAACATACGCATACACCCAGTTTACATCTCCCTGAAGCATTCTTATGCATCCGTGGGATGCAGGTTTTCCTATGGTGGAATCGGTAACGTAACCCGAATGGCTCACAGGCTGATTGTGGATAGCATAGCCGTCGTAGAGAGAAAGCACCGGATTGCAGATATATGTTTCCGTTACCCAGCGTGTGGGATATTCATAGGTACACACTGTTGTGGGAGTGGGGGTAAGGTTTGTTCCCGTTGCAACAGGGAAGGTTTTAAGAATCTTCCAGTTGCCCTCATTTCCCATAAACACACTGAGGCGCTGACGCTCCTTATTTACCCATATGAGATATCCTGTGGGGCTTTTATAGCCCATACCATTTACGAAAATTTCTCTTTCAATATCGCTTATGTTATCGCTGATTATGAGATTCTCACGGCTTATGTATATGTTTGCCATAGGAACCCAATATATGCTTCCGCTCTGAGTTTTCACCTTTGCCGCTCTCATTGAGGTACTGCTGTCGGGGTTCATATATTCCACAACAGTTCCCTGAGAAATGGTTGTTTTGTAGCCGGTAAGACTTGAATATGCATAAGCCGGGGTTGTTTTCGTTATGCTTGCCGGAATAACAAGAGCATTTATTTTTTGCTTAACCTCATTAAAGAGGCGTGTTTTTTCGTTTACCATAGCAACGGACGAGGAGGCCTGAGCGTGCGAAAACGATGCATCGCCTCCGGGGTTTAAGATAACCTTGAGATTATAATTATATGTATCGCTCCACGTGTAGCCTGCAGGAATCTGCTTATAAAAAGTCTGACCGTTTCCAAAGCACACAGTTTCGTCGAGCTCCGGATACTCAATTCCGTTTATTTCAAATCTCAAAGTGCCAACGCAGGCATTCATGCCCGACGGAAGCGAAAAATCAATTCTGTAATACAAATCAGTGCCCGGTGTAACGCTCAGCGGTGCCGAACCAAATTTCAGCTTTATGGCAGGCGCCTTTGCCGACACTGAAAAAACAGAGTAGCATCCGGCTTTTTTTCCGGAATCCGTTGTTATTTCAATTCCGAGAGTGTGAAGATAAGCCGGGTCAAGTCCGGATGGCACGGTGAAGTCGAAGCTTTCTTTGTTTTCGCCCCATAAAACGAAATACTCCGAGCCCGCGCCCTCAATCAGAACACCGTCTATATACATCTGCGCTTTTGCACCAACAGGAGCTTCAGATGATGTTATGGTGTAGCTTGCTTTTGCAACCTGATTTTTAAAGAGCATCGGAAGAGAACCGTCAAGAACAACGGAAAGTCCGCTCTCCGAAGCTATCGCCGCACTGCCGCTTAAATCTGCCATTTCTTCGGCACACACCGCCAAAGATGCAACACTCATAACAAATGCCATAAATAAACACAATATTTTTTTCATAAACAAAAATCCTTTCCGTATGGTTTGTCCTCTAAATAATATTTTAAAATATTTAGTTTTATTCCTATTTTCCAATACAGAACGCATGAAAAATCTTATCCACAATCTCCTCGCCCACCGTAAGACCCGTAATTTCCCCAAGCGAGCTTATGGCATTTTCAATATCAATAAAGGTCATATCCGGGCTAAACCCCGAGTCAAGAGCTTCGATTGCCGAAGCAATGGAGCCAACCGCACCCGAAAGCGCCTCTTTATGGCGCACGTTTGTTATAACATCTGCGCCTCCGTCCTCAATGAGTCCGAGATTAAACATCTCTTTTATTGCCGATTCAAGCTCTTCAACGCCTTTTTCGTTTTTCACGGAAAATTCAATGCATCTGTCGAAATACTTTCCGAGTTCTTCAATGCTCACATTCGAACCGCTTTCGCATTTGTTGATAAGGGCAATTGCATTTTTACCTTTCAGAGAATTTATAACATCATAGTCGTTTTCATCAAGTCCCGAAACGGCATCTGCCATAAAGATTACAAGCTTCGATTCGTTTATATAGTCAATGGATTTGCGAACCCCAATCGCTTCAACCTTGTCGTCGGTGTGACGTATGCCGGCTGTGTCGCAAAGCTTTAAGGTGATGTTTCCGAAGCTCACATACTGCTCAATAACATCACGTGTTGTGCCCTCAACATCCGTAACAATAGCCTTTTGCTGACCCGAAAGCAAATTCAGAAGAGAAGATTTCCCAACATTCGGTTTGCCTGCTATTGCCGTCTGGATTCCGTCTCGTATTATAAGACCCATTTGCGAGCTTGCAAGAAGACCGGAGGCTTCCTCATAGATCTTTTTAAGCGAATCGCTAAACTGCTCATCACTTAAAGGTTCAAGATCCTCGTCGGGATAGTCAATGAGCACCTGAATATGCCCCGTAAGGCGGATAAGCCGTTCTCTTAAGCTGTCGATTTTTTCAGAAAGTCTGCCTCCGAGATGATTTACGGCAATACTCTGCTCAAGAGCGGTTTTGGAATTTATAACGTCTATAACCGCCTCCGCACGGCTAAGATCAAGCTTTCCGTTTAAAAACGCACGCTTTGTGAACTCTCCGCGGTCTGCCAAAGAAGCGCCTGATTCAACAACAGCCGAAAGCACGGAATTGGTAACAACCACTCCGCCGTGGCAGTTTATTTCAACCGTATCCTCACCTGTGTAGCTTTTGGGCGCAAGCATCACCGAAGCGAGCACCTCATCGAGAATCTTTCCGCTTTTATCTTCAATATGACCGTGATGAAGAGTGTGAGACTTTGCATCAGCAAGCTTTTTTCCCGAGCTTGCCCTGAAAACACGGTCTGCAATTTTCACGGCATCATCGCCGCTTATCCGTATAATAGATATGCCGCCGGAACCATACGGAGTGGCAACGGCGGCAATTGTTGAATTTATTTTCATTTTTTTAGCCTCTGTTTTTTCGCATATTTCCACACTATAGATTATATACGCACAGGCCTTTAAAGTCAAGAGTAATTTGTGTTTCACTGTTTTTCATACAGATTTTGATTTATAGGGGAGATGAAACAAGGTCAGTGCGTTGTAGGGGACGGCGTCCTCGACGTCCCGTTTCATCGGGGGTTCGGGACGAAAGAGGACGCCGTCCCCTACGAT
>JAZSOL010000259.1:0-2432 GCA_045536915.1 Clostridia bacterium | reverse complement strand
CCTTGGCTCACAGAACGACATGGCTACGATCCGACTTCGAAGTTCCGTCCATAAATACCGAGCCTTCAAAAACACTTTCAATTTCCGAATCCGACATATCACAGATTATGTCACCTTCAAGAAATGCCACGCACGTATTTTTTTCGGCATAATAAAACGGAATTCCCAAACGTTCAAACACGCATTTTGCCCAGTTGTTGTCGTGGTATACACAACAAGTTTCCTTTGTGAAATCGTGATGCTTCTGTTCAAGAAACATTGAGTTTGCTCCAACCCAGCTTATATCTCCGGAGAGTTCTGCGAGTTTTTCATAAAAGCCTATATGCTCTGCAAGAATATCTCTGAAAGCTTTTCCGCTGTTTTTTTCATTAACGGAAAAACGAGTCAGCCAGTGCTTTGCACCTTTTAGTCCGTCAAGAATTGATGCAGTATAGTGAGCATGAAGATAGCGTGCATTTTTTGCATAACGGTTAAAGGGTACTGTATCGCATTCTGCAATAATAATATCAATTCCGTTGTTTTTAAGCTTTGAACCGGAAACTACTGCTCTTCGCATTGTGTCGGAAAAACCATACACCGTGTCGGGCGCATATGTTCCGTTTGGCACTCTCACGATAGTCGGATTTCCTTTTCCGGAAAATTCTTTCGCGGTATATATAACCGAATCACACTCGTCACCGCTTGTGCAGTTTACTCCCTGAATTGTGGGGTCAACGCTGTCTATGGCAGAGCGAAGTTCTCTGACGAAATTCACCAGACTGTCTTTTTGCATTTCAATAAAATTCAAAGTAACGGGATCATCCTTTTTGTGTGTCATAACGTGGTTATAGAGTTCTTCTCTAGTCATATCACATCCGTACACTTCTTTGAATTTCTTCATATGCAAAGGACACGCACACCCCCTGCCCGGTCGCACAAGTGCACGAACATCATCATCGAGCATAATGGTATCGGGATGCTCACTTGCAATCCTGCGCACAACATCCTTAAAATGATTTATGAAATTCTCATCTTCCGGACACATACAGTCAACTTCTTTACCATCATTAAAATTAACCATATACTGAAACGGTGGTCTCACAAGCGGATAACCATGACCTATGCACGCCTGAATAAGCACACCTGTTTTAATTCCGCAAGGCTCAAGAGCCTTGCGGAACCGTGAATACAGCTCGCATTCCTTTTCCACCTTATTCCAGACGGGATTCCCTTCCGGAACAAGAGTCATTTTAAAAAGAGGAACGGAACTTATTTTTCTTTCAAACTGATCTTTAGCATCATTACAGATTTTATCAAATTCTCTTTCATTGAGTGGCATTATTGAATATGTATGAAGCATATTATCCTCCCGGTTTATAAATGTTTACCCTATTACAAATCATCGATTATAAAATTGCCAGAATGCAAATAGTCACTTTTAAAATTTTATAAATCCAAATCCGCCTGCAGGCACGGTGAGGTAATAATTATCAGCATCTTTAAAAAGAGTTGCATCACCCTCACAAAGCACAGGCGACACCGGAGCTTTGAAAGTTACCGAAACTGTTTTTTCTTCTTCGGCAAGGGTGTATTCTCCTTTTTCAACGTTTCTCACAACACCGCTGTGATTAAACACTGTAAGATAATATCCGCCATTGTTGCATTTATTCACAAGCCAGTGAAGTCCACCGTCAACATAGCAGGGCAAAAGCTTTTTGCAAAGAGTGTTAATATCTTCTATTGCACAAAGATTATCAAATTTCTGCATAAAATCCTTTTCACCGGTCAGATCAATAAGATAATCATAATCCGAAAGCAGAGAATCATCTCTGTTAAGAAGATCTATCGCATCGGGAATATCACTGTTTATCAGAGAAGTACATTCGCTTCCTGCCATTGGCGAGGGGGTGGAGAAAATAGCCTCCACGCCTCTTTTTGCATTTGCAATAGCCGGAGAATTTATTTCATACTTACAAAAAGTGTTCGGACTATGGCAGTTATCCAGTACCATAAGGTCTGACGGGAGCACTGCCGCAACCGGAGTCAACTTTTCTCCCACATCATCATATTTTTCAACAAAACCAAGAAAATCTTTTTTCACTTTTCCGTATGGCGAAAGTTCAAAAGTATCGCAATCCACAAATGTGTTATACGTACCCCATTCTTCCGACACAAACTCCGCACCGGAAAGATAGCCGTATAAAAACAATCTTTTCTGGAGAGATCTTGAACTGCCACCATTGGGTCCGCAGGTTTCAAACGGAAAATCATCTCCGCCGGTAATGCCCCATTCATTGAGATTACCATTATACGAACAACAGCTGAACGGTTCTCCGCCCCACGGTTCATAATACACACCAAAGCTTTTGCCTTTACCTTTTGACATACCTCTTGCATAGCACACCTGAATACGGGTGTCAACAGTTTGCGCTCCGACCTCAGGCATAATGCGA
>JAZSOL010000077.1:0-2481 GCA_045536915.1 Clostridia bacterium | reverse complement strand
GTCGTATCGCTGGCAGGGATAAATAATAAATGCCTCTGTAAGCCATTTGATATAGTTGTAAATTGCTTCCACTGAAAGACTTCGGTTTTCGCTTTTGAGGAATTTCACAATGGATGAGGCAGAGAAGGTCATTCCCACATTTTCAATAATATAACGTACCACACGGTCGAACAATGCTTTGTTTCGGATCTGGTGACGCTTGGAAATGTCCCTTGTGATCACTGAAGCGTAAATTCCCTCAACAATCTGATAGGCGGAACGTGTATCGAAATTGCTGATACCGATCAGAGGAAATCCGCCGTATTGAATATACTCGTCAAATACAGCTCTTGCTTCGGAAACATCCTTGTTCTTGAAATCCAGATATTCCTTGAAGGAGAGCGTATAAACGGGTATCGAAACATAGCGACCTGTCAGATAGGTTGAAATCTCACTTGACATCAGCTTTGAGTTTGAGCCTGTCACATAAATATCCACATCACAGCCTTCCAGCAGGCTGTTGACAACCTTTTCCCAACCGTCAACTTCCTGCAGCTCATCAAGGAACAGATAGCATCTGCCCTTGCCCTGAATGGCAGTTTTCAGGTCGTTGTACATATCCTTTGCGGTAAAGTTCTCGTCAATGTCCATTTCGTTGTATCTGCGTTCGATGATATTTTCGCTGCCGACACCACGTTTTTTCAGTTCCTCAGCCATCATCGCAAGAATTGTAGATTTGCCGCAGCGACGGACACCTGCAAGAATCTTTACAAGCGGAGCATCAATAAACGGCTTGATCGCTTCGATATAATCAGGTCTGATAATCATAGCAACACCTCCTATACACTCTTATTATACCCGAAAAGCATTACTTAGTCAAGAAGTTTTTACTGTTATACCAGTAAAAACTTTGCTAATGCGAAGGTTTTTACGGTTATACCGTTAGATTTGCAGACAAAACACAGAGAACGTCGGAACACCAAAGTCCCGACGCTCTCATTTTATTCCTCATCCCAATCAAGGTTCTCATTCACAAACCGATCATACTGCCATTCCGGACCGCTGAATAAAACCTCCAAAAGAGCCTGACAAAGCTCTGCTTTCTTCATCCGATGCACATGCCCGATGAGCTTTTGTTCGCTTTCTTCACGCTGTTGTTCCAGTTCCTCCTCATAGGCGATCACATCATCATAGTATCGCTTCGCTTCTTTGGGGGATGCCGTGAAATACAGTGCCATCATATGCTTGCAGATAATTCTTCTGCCATCCGCATGGGAACAATTGCATTTTGATTTTCGAGGGTGTGAAACATCTATTTCTACGGAATACGATGAGCTTCGGCTTCCGGAAACGTCTGCACGGAAAACAGAGTCACCGCATTTCTGGATGATTCCGACCTTGTTCCGTTCAAAATATTCATAACCCCGCCATGCAGAGGCACTGCTTGCACATTCAAGTAAGCCCATTTGATGCCACCTCTTTATTATTTTGCTGAAACATATTCTTCGGCTTCTCCGAAATTGTCACTTTATTCTAAGTATACGAATTTTATGCAAAAATGTCAAGCGGATTTCTTATAGTTTTCTTATACAACCTGGATTTATCGTGTTCCCAGCCATGCGTAAGCAGTTTTTTCGTTTGGTTATGGGCTTGACTCTTTTCAAAGGTTGGAATATCCCCTGTAAATGCATCACCCAGATCATGGATGATGCACATTCGACTGACCTTGTCCGTGTTCTGTTTGATGATGGTATTCATGCGGAGCGTTTATGCAAGTAAGGAGAAAAGTGAGAGCGTCGGGACATGGCGGTTCCGACGCTCTGTTTGTTATGTAGAATTGCAGTCAATCATTTCGGGATGATTTTCTATTTTGTGGTTGTTGTTACAGTTTCAGACTGTATTGAGTTTCCGTACATATCAGTAATGACACAGTATAACTGGCGACCATTTCTCGCCGCGGTCATTGTTGAGGAATACGTTGCACTTGTTACGGACGAAAGATAAAATTTCTTATGTGAAGGATTGCGATAGTACCACTGATACGTAAGTCCGTCGCCTGTAGCTGAAACTACCACGTTAGCTTTTTCACCTTCGGGAACCACAACACTTTCGGGCTGAGCTGTGATCTTTACAGGATTACCCATGATAAGTGTTACTGTATCAGTTGTTACGGAATTGCCGTACTTATCGGTGATTACACAGTAAATTTGTCTGCCGTTGCGGGAATCACTCATTGCTGTGGAGTAGGTATTTCCTGTGAATGTACTTGTATAGGTGAATTTAGAAGCACTTTTGTTTTTGAAATACCACTTGTAAGTAAGTCCGTCGCCTGTTGCATTGACAACTACATCCACATTTTCGTCCTTAGGAGCTACAACACTTTCGGGTTGAGCAGTGATCTTTACAGGATTACCCATGACAAGTGTTACTGTATCAGTTGTTACGGAATTGCCGTACTTATCGGTGATTACACAGTAAATTTGTCTGCCGTTGCGGGAATCA
>JAZSOL010000086.1:0-3555 GCA_045536915.1 Clostridia bacterium | reverse complement strand
AGTTGACTGCGGTGATACGGTTGCTCTGAATTACAACGCAGTCGGCATAACCGATGACGCAAACCGCCATAAATCAACTCTCACAAACGGAATTTCAATTCCCCGCGAAATTCTTCCCGAAAAGCTGCTTTTTGCAGGGGTTGAATATTCATTCTCCGCCGAAGAAAAAAACTGTGTTGTATGTGACGGCGGTGAAATTGAGGTCGGTGAAGGATACAAAAGCGTTCATCTGCTTATTGCATCACTGAACGGTGACAAAAAAATTGCATTTGAATGCTCAAACAAGACCACAGAGGTTACCGTACCCGATTGCTTTGAGGCTCTCGGTGAATGGGATTTGATGATGCTGAATGAAACGGGATATATAAAACCTGTTCCGCAGGCAATGGCTTTATCTCATACCCACGAAAAAATACGCAATCTGACCGCAAGGCAATTCTACATATTCCATGCGGAAATACCGCTCGAGGGTGAAATGAAAATCAAACTTCCCGTTGATGAGGAAACAGTTATTTTTGCTGCAACCGCAGTTAAAAAGAATTCGGTATTCTCAAAGGGTGACCTTCATTTCGATACCCTTGAAAAAAGAGAATTCGACTATGAGTTTTCAGATTATGTGCTTAAACGTATGAACAGAAACAAAATTGAAAAATTCCTCGATAAATTCATCGACAGAACATATTCGATAAGCGTAAAAATCGGAGAATTCCATAACAAATATGCATTCGATGAGCTTTATTATATTTTGAGAAATCTGTGCGACAGAATTTCATACAAAAAAACAGTTGAAAAACTTGTCAGGGAGAAGAAAAATTATGAAAAATGTAATTAAAAAAACAGTTTCTGTTTTAATGGCAGTTGTTATGCTGCTGAGTAGCAGTATTTTTGCTTCTGCAAAGGACGATGCGGCAGATAATAGCGGTATAATGTTTTGCACCAATGCAATAAACAGCGTACTCAATGCCGTTTTCATGGGATTCGGTGCACTTTTTCCCAAGGATTTTGTAAATGTTGATGATTATGAAACTGAAAATTTCTATCACGGAACCGGAACTTTTCTTGATGAACCTGCCGAAAATGCAAAATGGTATCTCGGATTCGGCAAAGCAAGTATGGTACCTGAAAACCTGAGGGACGGTTCAAAGGAATATTACACAGGCGGATATTTCACCCAAAAAATCAACGGTGTTTATGATGACCAGGGAGCAAATGCCGTAGCACTCAACGATAATTCAGGCAGAGGTACCGTGGTTATGGTTTCCGTTGACGGAATAGGCATCAGCAACGCTGATGTTCGTGCTATCCGTGCCGAGGCTGAAAAAAAACTTGCGGATATGGGCGTTGAAAGTGATATCGTTGCAATAAACATTAACAGCACACATTGCCATACTGTTATTGACACTCAGGGCTTTGGTCTTGAACCTCTTATCAAAGCAGTATTTCAGAATCTTTTCTCATTCCTTCCGTTTGTTGAAAAAACAAGAAGCATTGACCCCGAATTCTATGAGTTAATGATTGGCGGCACATCCGATGCAATCGTTGAAGCATACCTCGGTATGGAATCAGGTGAGCTTTATTATTTCGAAACCGCAGGCATTGGCAGAAGCGAAAGAAACAACAATTATATGGACGATGAATACGGCTATCTCTACAACAAGAGATATGACATGGAAGGCTATCAGCATGTTATCGCCTGCTTTAAGTTTGTTCCCGATAATGCAGAATCAACTCCTACTGTTTTTGCAAATGTCGGCGGACACCCCACAACAATCAACAGAGAAACAAAGCTTCTTTCAGCAGATTACCCTGGCTATATTGAATATAAAATGAATGCCGAGGGTATGAACTTTATGTTCATTCAGGGTGCACAGTCGCCCATTTCCGTTAACGCAGGCGGCGTTGAAACTGAGGAAATTCTCAATGAAATCGCAAAAGAGATTGAGACTGACCCCGTAGCAAAGGATTATGAGCAGGCAAAGAAGCTGGGCTATGAATTTGCAAGAATCATTATTGAGGCTGAAGAAAACGCCAGACCTGTTGATCCTGTAATCAATGTAAAAATGTCCGAAGTCACAGTACCTATGGAATACGGACTTATGCAGCTCGGTGCCGTTTCGGGTCTCCTCGGAACAACGACCGTCAAAGACAAGTCAGCTCCCTGTGGATATTCTGTAATCACTGAGGTCGGTTATCTTGAATTAGGCTCAGACATCGTTATGCTGACCGTTCCCGGAGAACTCATTCCTCAGCTTGTCTACGGTAATGTTGTTGACAAGACACAGTCCTATACCGGTAAAGAATGGGAGATTGACATAACATCGGAGCTTATCGGAGACGACAAGACCGTGCTTGTTATGGGACTTTGTAACGATGCACTCGGCTATATCGTTCCTGACAACGACTATGCACCGTTTATTGCCGACTCTTTGTGGAATACAAGCCTTGGTGAAAAGCTTTTTGGTCCTGCACAGAAACATTATGAAGAAATGCTCTCAATGGGCAGTACAACGGGATCAAAAATTATGAACGCAGTAAACGCACTTGTAATAGAGGCAAACTAAAACATAATTTTTTCAAGGAATAATAATTATAGCAAACACAAATGAAACTAAAACAAACTCTAAAGCATTTGAAGAATTACGC
This sequence comes from Clostridia bacterium, assembly GCA_045536915.1. GTDB lineage: Bacteria > Bacillota > Clostridia > UMGS1810 > UMGS1810 > RGIG1828. The sequence continues at coordinate 912 of JAZSOL010000086.1, read as the reverse complement.
TCTGCCGAAATAAACCAGGAGAAAAAATAACTATGGAAATAAGATATATAAAACCCGAGGAAGCAACTGATTATCAAAAAGTTTCAGCAGCTTCGTTTATATGGAAGTTCAATGCTGAAGAGGATACCACGGTTGAAGTACCGGTTATTGCAGCATTCGAGGGAGATAAACTCATTGCAGGAGTTGAAATTTTTGATTTCAGAACTAACTACTGCGGAAATTTCCTGAATTCAGTCTTTATAAGCGGTGTCTGCAGTCAGCCCGAGTGCAGAAGAATAGGTGGTGTTCGTGAGATTATGAAAAAAATCGGCGAAACTGCTGTTGAAAATGACTGGACATTCGGATTCCTTCAACCCTTTTCAATTGAATACTACGAAAAGTTCGGATATGCAAATCTTAACCGTATATTTGCAATAAAGGTTCCGTTTGAAAACCTTAAACATATTCCGCGCAACACCGATGTTGTTCTTTATACAGGCGAACAGTTTGAGGAACTCCGTACACTTCACGAAAAATGTGCCTTCAAAGAAAATCTGATGACTCTTCGTGAGGAGAAAAAGCATTTCTGCGACACGCCTCTCGAAAGCGCCGACTATACGTATATCAGATATGATTCAGACGGAGTTGCAGATGGTTATGTGCGTTTTACCGTCAGCAGACCCAACGACCTTATCGTTGAAGAGCTGTTTGTTCTTTCGGTTGAAGCACTTTACGGCTTAATCGGATTTCTGCGGAATTACGACGGTATAGTTAAGAATCTGATTGTCAGAAAGCAGTATCAGGGCAGTGATTTTGCCTGTGTTGCAGACAGAATTGACGGTGTGACATATGAATACAACGGCGGAGCGGCAGGAAGAATCTATAACCTGCAAAAGCTTCTTGAAAACAATACCTATCCCCAAGAATACGGAA
>JAZSOL010000045.1:0-12521 GCA_045536915.1 Clostridia bacterium | reverse complement strand
GACTGTTTATAGGGCGAACGCTGAGTTCAATCAAAATTCCGTCAGTTCATTACCTTCTTATCATAACAAAAATAAGCACAACATCCAAACTATATTTTAATAGTTCAGTGCTATGCTTATATAGTACCAAATCAAAATTTGGTTTGACGAAGCTCAAAAATTTAAAAACACTTGATTTTTTTTTTAATCTTTGATATAATAAACAAGATGCCGTTAAAACATAAGATGGGCATCCGGAATAGGAGTGAGAATTTTGAAAGAAGAAATAAATCTTATTAAAATTTTTGAAATGATAATGAAGCTGTGGTGGCTTGTGCTCATTTTTGCAGTTATAGGTTCGCTTGTGGCTTTTTCTATCAGTACATTTCTTATGACACCGCAGTATACTTCAAGTGCAAAGCTTTATGTTGACGGTACTCAGCGTGTTCTCGGAACGGGTATGGATTCGCAGACTCTTAACACCAGCCGTTCGCTTGTTGCTACATATATTGAAATTTTATGCGGTGATACGTTTCTTAAATCCATTGCCCAAAAGTCCGGTTATGAGGATATGACGGCAACGAGTATTAAAAACAGTATAACAATGAATGCAGCAAATGAAACTGAAATAATAGAGATAAAGTATAAGGACATATCCCCCGAAAAAGCTCAGGAAATATTGCAGCTTATTCTCAATAATGCTCAGAGCGAAATAACAAGAGTTATAAGCGGATGCCGTGTTGAAACTATTGATAATGCAACCTTGCCGGTTACATCATCATATCCGGATGTTAAGCAAAATACATTTCTTGGTATGCTTGTCGGAATTGTTCTTGGTATTGCTATAATCTTCATTCGTGAGCTTCTTGATACCCGCGTAAAGGATGATGATGACCTTAAAACAAGATATAACATACCTGTTCTTGGTGTTATTCCAAACCTTAACAAAGAATAAGTGAGGTAAAACAAATGAATTCAGATAATAAAGAAAAAATTGAAAATATCAGTTCTGCTTCTCAGGACCGTTTTGAAAGCGAAAAAACTGTAAACAGAATATTGAATGATAAATCTTCATTTGAAATAATTGAGGCATATAAGGCTGCGCGAACAAATATTATGTTTGCTCTCAACGATGAAAAAGACAGAAAGATTGTTATGGTAACATCGCCCACATCCGGTGAGGGTAAAACAACCAGCAGTATAAACCTTGCGTTTACTTTTGGTGAAATCGGCGCTAAAATATTGCTTGTTGATGCCGACCTCAGAGCACCGAGGGTACATAAGTATGTTGAACTCGAAAACGAAAAAGGACTCTCAAATATTCTTGCAGGTTTTGATGATGTGGAAAGCTGTATAAAAAAAGATATTCGCCCTAATATCGACTGCATCACATCAGGACCTATTCCGCCTAACCCGGTTGAGCTTATTTCGGGCAGACGAATGGAAGAATTTCTTGATTATGTTGGAGAGAGATATGATTATGTGTTTATTGATACTCCGCCTCTTAATATCGTAACCGAAGCATTGGTGCTTTCAAAGCGTGTAAGCGGTGTTATCATGGTTACACGTCAGAAATACACACTTTATAAGATGATAGAAAAGGCACTTACTTCCCTGAAATTTGCAGAAGCAAAAATTCTTGGCTTCGTGCTCAATGATGCTGAGGAAGACAAGTATTCATACGGCGGCTACAGATCCGGCGGTTATCGCTACCGTTATCGCTACCGTTACCGTTATGCAGGTGGAAGATACAGATATTCGCGCTACGGCTATTATGGTTCATACGGAAAAAATAAAGCAGAAGAAAATGATAATAACCGGATTGATACCAAAAACGCAGATGTGAAAAAGAATAAAGAGGAAGCTTCAAAGAAATCCGATAAGAAATTTTCGCTCTTCAAAAAGAAATCTGATGCGTCCAAATAAATGAGGTGATGTTGTTGTTTGACAACTGTATTGAACTGACAGATTTTCATTCGCATATCCTGCCTTGTATTGATGATGGTTCTGAAAGTGTTGATATGTCGGTTGAAATGCTTACACTCCTTAAAAGTCAGGGTGTTGATAAGGTTGTTTTGACACCTCATTACTACCGTGACGGAAGTGTTTTGGAATTTTGCAGTGCAAGAGATGAGGCATACAACGCACTTAATGCGCATATTTCAGACTGTGGAGCTGATGTTCCCGAGCTTATAAAGGCGGCAGAAGTAAAGCTTTATCCCGGATTATGGAAAAATGAAGATTTGGGAATGCTTTGCGTGGAGGGAACAAAGGTAATACTTGTTGAATTACCCTATGAAAAACTCAGCGGATGGATGTTTAATGAAGTCTATGCACTTTGCACCAAAGGATATCTGCCGGTTTTGGCTCACATAGAGAGATATTATCCCAAATATGCATCTAAAGATGAAATTCTTAAAAAGCTTCTCACGATGAGCGTTATGGCTCAGTGCAATGCCGAATCATTTCGCGATTTCAGAAGAAAAAGACTGATTGATAAGATTATTTGCTCGGGCAAGCTTGCGGCAATAGGTTCCGACTGTCACGATGTGTCGGAACGCAAACCGAATTTTGATACGGCAGTAAATGCTGTAATGAAAAAATACGGTCCGCGGTGCCTTGATGATATCAGCAGAATGTCTTCAATTCTTGTTAAAGGCGATATTTACCGTTTAATATGAATTTTATTGAATCTCATGCAATATTATTATTGTGTGAGATTTTTTTATTGGGGTGACGTGTGTGCTGAATATTATCTGGATTGTTATGACGGTGGGTTCGGTTATATATTCGTTTTTTGTTGGAAATGCGGCTTCGGTTAGTGATGCTGTGCTTTCCGGTGCTCAGGATTGCGTGGATTTTATTTTGAAAATAGGAGCTTTTATGGTTATGTGGTCAGGATTTATGAATATAGCCGATAAAAGCGGATTGACGGGAAAGCTCAGCAAAATAATGTCGCCTGTTATATGCAGGATTTTCAATGGCGTGAAGAAAAATTCCGAGGAAGAAAAGCTTATTGCATCAAATGTAACAGCCAATATGCTCGGACTCTCCAACGCCGCAACTCCGCTTGGGATTTCGGCAATGAAAAAGCTTTCCGAAAAAAGCCGCCTTGGTATGGCAACAGATGATATGTGTCTTCTTGCGGTAATTAATTCGGCATCACTGCAGCTTGTTCCCACAACGCTCATTGCACTGCGCACGCAGTATGGAAGCGTTAATCCATCGGGGATTATAATACCTGTGTGGATAGTATCTTTTTTAACAGTTGTGTTTGCGGTGAGTATGGCAAAAATCTTTTCCGGAAAGGGTAGAGGGTGACATATTTTGATTCTGATGTCGGCAATTATAGCGGTTATGACAGCCGTGATTATAGGATTTGGAGCTTTTAAAAGAATAAATGTTTATCAAATGTTCACCAGCGGAGTAAGAAACGGATTTGAATCTGTTGCATCAGTTTTTCCGGCGCTTATGGCAGTTTTTGTTGGAGTGGCGATGTTCAGAAGCTCCGGTCTTGCGGAATTTATCACGGGGATTTTGTCGCCCGTTGCACGGCTACTCCATTTTCCGGCTGAGCTTTTGCCTTTTGCAATTCTTCGTCCGGTTTCGGGAAGTGGTGCTCTTGCTTTGGCATCAGATTTGTTTGCGCAATACGGACCCGACAGTTATATTGGTCAGGTGGCATCCGTGATGATGGGCTCAACCGAGACAACGTTTTATACCGTGGCTGTGTATTTTGGTGCGTGCGGAATAAAAAATATAAGATACACTTTAAAGTGTGCACTTATGGCAGATGCTTTTGGTATGATACTGAGCATTATTGCTGTAAACCTTATAAATATGTAATAAAATGCGTAAAAACACTTGTAAAAAAAACAAAATAATGGTATAATACCAAATATGATACATTGAGAGGATTGGTTTTACTATGGAAAAAGAAAAATTTTATATAACCACTGCAATTGCCTACACCTCAAGAAAACCGCACATAGGCAATACCTATGAAGCAGTTCTGACAGATGCAATTGCAAGATATAACCGTCTTATCGGCAAGGATGTGTTTTTCCTCACAGGAACCGATGAACACGGTCAGAAAATTGAAGAATGCGCAAAGGAATGCGATATAAGTCCAAAGCAGTATGTTGATAACGTTGCAGGCGAAATCAGAAACATATGGGATCTTATGAACACGAGCTATGATAAATTCATTCGTACAACTGATGATTATCACGAAAAAACCGTTCAGAAAATATTCAAAAAGCTCTATGACCAGGGTGATATATATAAGAGTGAATACAGCGGTCTTTATTGCGTTCCGTGTGAATCGTTCTTCACAGAAACTCAGGTTGTTGACGGTTGTTGTCCGGATTGCGGAAGAAAGGTTACCGTAACCAACGAGGAAGCATATTTCTTCCGTATGAGTAAGTATCAGGACAGACTCATGAAGCATATCGAGGAAAATCCTGAATTTATTCAGCCTGAGTCCAGAAAAAAAGAAATGGTAAATAACTTTTTAAAACCCGGACTTCAGGACCTCTGTGTTTCCAGAACATCTTTCAAATGGGGTGTTCCCGTTACTTTTGACGATAAGCATGTTATTTATGTATGGATAGACGCTCTTTCAAACTACATCACAGCTCTTGGCTACGATACCGAAGAAAGCGGCGAACTCTATAAAAAATACTGGCCTGCCAATGTTCACGTTATAGGTAAGGATATTTTGAGATTCCACACTATCTACTGGCCCATTATGCTTATGGCACTCGGCGAGCCTTTGCCGAAGCAGATTTTCGGTCATCCGTGGCTTTTGTCGGGCGCAGATAAGATGAGTAAGTCTAAGGGTAATGTTATGTATGCTGATGATTTGGTTAAGCATTTCGGAGTTGATGCAATAAGATACTATGTTCTCCGTGAAATGCCTTTTGCAGCAGATGGCACCATTACTCTTGAAACCATCATTTCAAGATATAATGCAGACCTTGCAAACACTTTGGGTAATCTTGTCAACAGAACTGTTGCTATGGTAAGCAAATATTTCGGCAAAACAATATCAAGTCCCGGGGTATCAGAGGATGTTGATTCAGAGCTTAAATCTCTTTGTACCCAAACTGTGGCTCTTGTTGACGAAAAAATGAAAGAACTCAAAGTTGCCGATTCCATTGAGCTTGTTATGGCTCTTGCAAGAAGATGCAATAAATATATCGACGAAACAATGCCATGGGCACTTGCCAAAGATGAAGCAAAGGCCGGCAGGCTCAAAACAGTTTTGTATAACCTTGTTGAAGCAATAAGATTTATCGGCATTCTTGTTTCTCCGTTTATGCCCGAAACAGCTGAAAAGATTTTTGCTCAGATTAACACATCGGATGTAACCTACGATACACTCGATGTATTTAATGAAGATAAGGAAATAACAGTTGGAGATGCAACTCCGTTGTTTGCACGTCTCGATGAGGCTAAAAAACTCGAAGAAGTTTCAAATGATATTTTTAAACCCGCAGAAGAGAAAAAAGAAGAAAAGAAAGCCGATGAACCTAAGGTGAGTGAAATCGGAATTGAAGATTTCGCAAAGGTTGAACTTAAAGTGGGGCTCGTGCTGGAAAGTAAAAGGGTTGAAGGTGCAGATAAGCTCCTTGTTTCTCAGATTAAAATCGGAGATGAAGTAAGGCAGATTGTGTCGGGTATTGCAAAATACTATTCTCCGGAAGAAATGGTTGGCAAAAAGGTGGTTGTTGTAACAAATCTTAAACCTGTTAAACTCCGCGGAGTTCTTTCTCAGGGAATGATACTTGCAGCTTCTCACGGAAAAACACTTTCTATTCTTTCTCCTGAAAAAATTGATGAAATTCCTGACGGAACAGTTATAAGCTGATTTAAATTAATATTACACTTAGAGGCTGTAGCAAAATGATTTTTCCGGTTTGTCCGGGAGGCCGTTCCCTACATATATTGTGTACATAGTATATATACACAGCAATTTGTAGGGTTCGGCGTCCTCGACGAACCGTTATTTTTCATTTTGCTGCAGCCTCTTGTTTTGACTTGCTAATTCATTTCCAAATATTGTGGCTTGATATCTTTGGGGATATACTGTAATATATATATCGTAGGTTGACAAAAAAACAAAATATCCGATTAAATTTTTGTCAGCAAAAAACTCAAGGAGGAAGCGATTTATGCAAAAATTCAAAAAATTTGTTTCATCTGTTGTTGCTTTTTCAATTGCCGCATCTGTGTTTGCGACAGTGTCTTTTGCATCGGTGTCGGCTGATGTCAAGGGAACAGAGTATGAATCCGAGGCAAATGTTCTCGGTGCTTTAAATATTATGGTTGGTGATGCCGACACGGGTAATTTCAGACCCGAAGATCCGATAAAGAGATCTGAGGTTACTAAAGTCGGTGTGGCAATTATGGGACTTTCGTCTTCTGCAGGTTCATCGCAAAACAATGCATCACGCTACCCTGATATGGGTCCCGCGCACTGGGCAAACGGTTTTGTTAATATAGCTACAGCTCAGGGACTTGTTATAGGTGATGATACAGGCAGTTTCAGACCGGACGATCAGATAAAATACAGCGAAGCGGTTGCAATACTCGTGCGTGCACTCGGCTATGAACCGCAGGCAGACTCAAAGGGCGGATATCCCTCGGGTTATGTTGCAACAGCATCCTCAATCGGACTTACAAAAGGTGTTAAAGGCACAGCCGACACCCTCATCAAAAGAGGAGACGTTGCACGCCTTGCCTACAATGCTCTCACCATAAAACTTATGGAGCAAACCAATTTCGGAAGCAATCCCAGTTATGAGATTGTGGATAAAACACTCCTCAAAGACAAACTCGATGTTGAACTTGTGAGCGGAAGAGTTGAAGCTGTGGGCTCATCTGTTTTAAACGGAGGTTCTGCTCTTGAAAAAGATGAAATTCAGATTGGCGAAAAAATCTATAAGGTTGGAAATGCCGATGTCAGAACAGTTCTCGGTTTTGAAGTTGATGCATATATTTCCGATGCATCGGGCAAAAAACAGCAGAAGGTTCTCACTCTTGTTCCGGCAGAAGGTAAAAACAATGTGGTTACCGTAGGTGCGTCCGATATTGAAAAAATCGTAAATGAAGACGGCACAAAAGAACTTCATTACCGTGCCGACAAAGAAAGCTCAAAAATTTCGAAACTGAATGTTGACCCTGAGGCATATATTATGTATAACGGTAAGGCGTCAACGTTTGATAAATTCACTCAGATAAAATCGGGTTCAATCATACTTCTTGATTCCAATTCAAACAAAAAGTACGATGTTGTGTTTATTAACGAAACTTCCAACTACGTTGTAGACAGTGTTTATCCGTCATCAAACAAAATTACGGATAAATACAACAACGGAACTCTCGAACTTGATTTTGAAGACGACAACAAAACCATTATTCTTGAAAAAGGAAATGAATTAATTGACCTTAAAGCACTTAAAGAGTGGGATGTTATCACTCTCACCGTTAGCGAAGATAAAGAACTTATCTACGGCAACGTGAGTGAAAATCCGGTCACAGGTAAGATAAGCGAAGCCGATTCCGAATATGTTTATATCGGTTCCGAAAAATACGAAATAGCATCAAACTATCCTTATTCTTTGGAACTCGGCACCGAGGGAACATTCTATCTTGACTTTGATGGCAAAATTGCAGCATTTGACGGTAAATCCGCAAAAAGCTCAAACTATGCCTACCTTGAAGACTTATCCGTTTCAACCGGTATGGATAAAACCCTTAAGCTCAAACTTTTTACCAAAGACGGTAAGCTCGAGGTTCTTAACTCGGCAGATAAAATAAAAGTTAATCAAAACTCCGGCCTTACTCCTGAAAAAGCGCTTGCGGCTATTGGCGAAAAAGGTCAGGTTATAACCTTTGAAACCAACTCCAAAGGGCTTGTGACCAGAATCAACACAAGCACCAAATCATCTGAGATTGATGAAAAAAGCTTCATTATGAATCTTAAAGAAGACGGTGTTGAATATAAGAGTGCATCTTCAAAGCTTTTAGGCTCTGAAATGAATATCACCGTTGGTGCCGACACTGTTATATTTGATATTCCGTCAGGCGGTTCAACAAGTGATTATGCAATAAGAGACAAAGGCATTTTTGCAGACGGCGGACGTTATGATATCACTGTTTACGATGTGACCGAAAACTACAAGGCAGGGGTTATTGTTGTAACAAACTCCGAATCCAAAACAGACGAAGCATCGGAAATTGCCATAATCAGCAAAATAACCACCTCTTCGGATGAAAACGGCGATACGGTGTATAAAATATACGCATTCAGCGGCGGCAAGGAAATCAATCTCATTGCCGAAGATGATGCACTCATCAAAAAAGCTGACGGATCAAAACTCGCTTTAGGTGATATAATTCAGTTCAGAGCAAGTTCTTCCGGTAAGCTTGATGCAGTTAAGCTTCTTCTCGATATCAAAACAAAGGATACAGAAGCAAGAAACGAAATCTCCGAAAACCTCACAACCGTATATGGCAGAATAATCAAAAAATTCTCCGGTTCCGTAAACGTACAGGTGGGAGATGGTAAAGCTGAAAACTACACTGTTGCAGATGCTAAAATCTACGTTTATGATTCCAAACTCACTAAAAACAACATCACCGTTGGCGATGAATCAGACCTTCAGAGCTATGAAAACGACGGCGGAAGAGTGTTTATGAGAATCTACAAAGACGAAGTTAAAGAAATTGTTGTTGTGAAATAATGCAAATTCGTTAATATCTTTTATCGAAGCCTTATATGCCTCCGGATATCTCTGCCGGAGGTATATTTGACTTTTATGAGCTTTTGAGACATAAAAAACTTCATTTTGCCCGATTAGTTTATTTACACACAAAATCAAATATGTTACAATTATGATAATTTAAGTATTGGAGAAATTTATTGACAATTTGATTGATATAAAGTAAAATACAATTATCAAAGAAACCTGGCAGAAAATTGTTTCGTATTAAAAGAACGGAGGACATAAAATTTATGAATACATCATCATTTGAACAAATGAGCAAAAACACGGTTAAAGCCACAAATCAGCTCAAAGAAAGCGATTGCGTGCGTTTCGAAAATATTGGCGGAAAAGGTATAAGAGTTCTTTTTGCCGGAAATTCTATCACATACCATGCCATTAATGAAGATATAGGCTGGACAAATGAGTGGGGGATGGCAGCATCGGCTAAGGAAAAAGATTATGTTCATCTTTTGATGGAAGAAATCAAAAAAGAAAATCCTGATGCGGTATTTTGTGTTTCTCAGGTTTCAAGATGGGAAAACGCATATAAAAATCCGTCAGATATCTACCCGATTTATGAGGCTTCGCGCAATTTTGATGCAGATATCATAATTGCACGTTTTGTTGAAAACTGCGCCGGAAAAGAATTCGACGAAGAAATCTTTGAAAAAGAATTTGAAGCATTTTTGAGATATCTGAGCCTTTCAGGAAAAGCAAAGTATGTCATAACAACCGGTTTTTGGAAGCATCCCGGAGACGAAGCAATAAAAAGAGTTGCTAAAAAGCTTGATTCTCCGTGCGTGTATCTCGGAGACCTCGGCGAGATGGATGAAATGAAAGCAATAAGCCTTTTCCGGCACGAGGGCGTGCAGGCTCATCCCGGAGATAAAGGTATGGAGAATATTGCATCAAGAATATTTGATGAAATTAAATAAAACACTGTATCGGGCTGCAGCAAAATGATTTGCTGTAGCTTTGCTTAATATACCGGATTTTTTCTCCTTATAGCGATAGAGTGTTTTTTGATACTTATGGAATAATTCTATTTGTCACTCAATCACAATGCCGTTTTCGCTCTCGCTCAAATTTGCATGCCATACCGACACTGTTTGTCACTTAATGTTTTCCTCTGACTTGTCCCATGCATGGAAAAATACATGTGTAGCATCATTATCGCAAACAACCGAGCAATGCCCCGAACCCTGAACCTTATCGTTACACGAAAGAAGAGGAGCGGCAAGCTTTTTCCACGATTCCGGATTCAGCGGATTGCTTCCGGTGAGCTTTAGCAGCGCAATGCAGTATTCCTTGCGCCACGACCCGGATGCCAAGTAAGAAACTACAGATTCTGACAAATATTGATGTTACATTAACGTTAAAATAATTGTTGACACAGCGTTGGAACCGTTGTATAATAGTTTACAAAACAGGTGTACCGACATTGATATGCCTGATATTTGCACGAAAGGACTGAAGTTAATGTTTGAATTTACTCCTTACATGAATACCGCAGGCGGAAGTGTTATAACAGACAGGGTTTGCGCTCGTGAAGAGGTGCTGCCGGAGGGTATTACGGCGGTATATGTGGATGCGCTTTCGGTTTCGGGTATAGATGAAGTGAAAGACAGTACTCTTGATTCGGAATTCGGAGTGGGGATTGATGTGAAATCAGATTGCGATTTTGAAAGCTATATGGCGGATTTCCGTCGTTGCGAGTTCTGGTGTCAGCCTCATTTCGGAACAGATATGACCGATATGCCCGATGAAACACAGCTTCTTATTATGAAGCTTGCAAACGGCGAATTTTGCGTTGTTGTTCCGGTTGTGAATGATAAATACAAAACTGTCCTGAAGGGTAAGGATAAAGATGAATTCACCGTGAGGATATTCTCGTGGTGTGATCAGCTCTACACTTGCCGCGGACTCACATTTATGTATGCTGTGGGCAAAAAACCCGGCGAGCTTGTGGAAAAATGCGTTAAGGCGGCACTTAAAATTCTGAACCGCGGCACACGTCACAGAGAAGAACGCCGTTACCCCGAGCTGTTTGAATATCTGGGCTGGTGCAGCTGGGATAGCATGCAGATAAGAGTGAGCGAAGACGGACTTTTGGAGAAGTGCGAAGAATTCAAAGCAAAAAATATTCCCGTAAAGTGGGCAATTATAGACGATATGTGGGCGGAAATCCGTGATTTCTACGGTCAGGAATATGATGGGTTTTTAGAGATGGTAGATCTTATGCACCGTTCGGCAATGTGGCATTTTGAAGCAGATCCGATACGTTTTCCGAATGGTCTTAAAGCATGCATAGATAAAATCAAAAATTATGACATAAAGGTTGGAATGTGGCATCCCACAACCGGTTACTGGAGAGGCTTTGATCCTGAAGGTGAAGCATATAAAATTCTTAAGGATTATCTTATTGAAACTCCCGGTCATTATCACATTCCCGACTGGCATCAGGATAAGTCGTATATGTACTACAAGACCATCCATGACTTTTTCAGGAAATGTGGCGCCGACTTTGTAAAAATCGACAATCAGTCGATGACTAACCGCTATTACAAGGGCTTAGCTCCCGTCGGTCAGGTGGCAAAGGAGTTTCATGATGGTATGGAAGCTTCGGTCGGTGAGCATTTTGATAACTGTATGATAAACTGTATGGGTATGGGAAGCGAAGATATGTGGTCGAGAACCGTAAGCCCGATTTCGAGATGCTCCGGTGATTTTTCACCCGAAAACAAGGAATGGTTTGTCAAACATATTCTTATGTGTGCGTATAACTCTGTTTTGCAGGGGCAGTTCTACTGGTGTGACTGGGATATGTGGTGGACCGATGACGGTCAGGCGGCCAAAAACAGCCTGATGAGAGCCATAAGCGGCGGACCGGTTTATGTTAGCGATATGATTAACCGCAGCCGTCGTGAACATCTTGTTCCCCTTGCAACTGATGACGGTAAGATTTTGAGATGTGACCGTCCGTGTACTCCGACGGATGATTGTATTGCAACAGATCCTACATCGTGCGGCAGAGCTCTTAAGCTCCAGAACATGGCAGGTGAGCACGGTATAATGGCTGTGCTCAACATTGATGCACAAAACAAACCCGTGAGCGCAGTAATAAGCGGCAATGACATAGACGGATTTGATGCAGACGAGATTGCAGTTTATGAACATTTTTCGAAGGAACTCAGAATGCTGAAGAAAGATGAATCCTTTGAAATCACACTTGAAAATGATGATGATTACAGACTCTATGTTTTTGCACCCGTGAAAAACGGATTTGCCGCAATTGGCAGAACCGATAAATTTATATCGCCCAAAACAATAGAATACATATGCGGTGAGACAATCAAACTCACCGAAGATGGTCCCTGCGCTTATGTAAAGGACGGAAAGCTTGTCATAGACAATAAATAAGTTTATAGCTCTTGACTTATTCGGAAAAATGCTGAGATTGATGATGGCGTGTATGACCATATGAAAGAACTTTGGGACAGAGAATGTGCCGATGGTAGTTCCTAATATCAGAAAGCAGCTTTTTCACAGGGAGCAAAAAAAGATAAATAAAGAATATAATATAATCCCATCAGATTAATGCTTGAAATGACAAAATATTAATCTGATGGGATTTATTAATATATCGGATTTTTTCTCCTTATAGCGATAGAGTGTTTTTTGATACTTATGAAATAATTCTATTTGTCACTCAATCACAATGCCGTTTTCGCTCTCGCTCAAATTTGCATGCCATACCGACACTGTTTG
>JAZSOL010000084.1:0-3830 GCA_045536915.1 Clostridia bacterium | reverse complement strand
GCAGTTTCCGGTAAAAAGACATTTGCCGAGCTCTATTTTGGAAAAGCTCAGAGTACATACAATCAGGTAGAGCTGGATACACTTCTTCCGTCCTATCAGCGTCTTGGCTGGTGGAACGCAGATGAGGGTTGCTGGTCAAGTGATGTCACCTCGGCCAAAGAGCAGAAGCACAAGCTTGAAAGCTTCACGATTGATGTTCCCGAAGCTGGAGAATATTATCTTGTTTTTGATATGAACGAAAAGAGCCTTGAGCTTAATTCCACAAGCTACGGAACATATCAGGATTTCTATCTTCGCTCCGTAACACTCACGGCAATAGAGCTTGACCCTGAATCCCTTGAGACAAGTCTCGGAAAATCCGAGATAGTGGGAAAAACCGTTGAGGTTACCGCAAAGATAAAGATGACCAACGGAAGCTATAAGTCTTTTTCATCCGCAAGTGATGAAAATAACACCGTTTCGGTCACATCAAGCGAAAACATAACCGTTTCCGATGTTGTCTACGGTACGGGGGATGAAATCACCTTCAGAATTACTCCCAACGAAGCAGGCGAAGGAAAGATTACGATTTCGGGAAAGAATCAGGGTCGTGACTATTCATTGAGCCGGGAAGTAATGATAATTCCCGAACCTGCCGAGAGACCGTATAAGTACACTTTAGTCTATAATCTCTGTGCGGATGTTCTTGGTGCAAGAGTTCCGCAGACCACGGAAAGAGATGCCAAAAAGGATCAGATATGGCTTGACGGCACAAAGAAAACAGTTGAGAGGCTTGAGCTTTTTAACTGGAAATACACAACGTCAAATGTAGCCGAAGGCGACATAGGCGAAGTTCCTTATAAAACGCTTGATGTTGCAAAAACAGCACCGTATGCCATCGAGCTTGACAAAACGTATTATATCCCCGGTGACGGAAGCTCGAGAGTTCTTGAAAACGGCTTGTGGTCTACCTGGTATAACAATAAGCGAGAGGATACAACAGGAAACCGCTCCCAGGTTGTTATAAGACTCTATATTGACTTTCCCGGTGAGTATACACTTCTCCCGGTCGATATAACGGCGGCTTCCGGCAAAAAGGCATATGCACACCTTTATTTCGGTGCGGCACAAGAAACATACAACCAGAAAAACCTTGATGCAAGCATATCCTCATATCAGAGCCTCGGCTGGTGGAATGCAGATGAAGGCTGCTGGTCGGACAATGTTTCCGCAAACAAAGAGCAGAGCGCAAAGCTTGAGAGCTTTAAAATCAACGTTCCCGAAGCGGGAGAATATTATCTCATTTTCGATACGGGGGCAAAGAGCCTTGAGCTTAACCCCACAACCTACGGAACGTATCAGGACTTTTATCTTCGTTCCGTAACACTCACAGCGGTTGAGCTTGAGCCGGAAAGCCTTGAAACAAGTCTCAAAACGGCTGAAGTAAAGGATAAGACCGTTGAGGTTACCGCAAAAATAAAGATGACCGACGGAAGCTATAAGTCTTTTTCATCCGCAAGTGATGAAAACAACACCGTTTCGGTTACATCAAGCGAGAATATAACCGTTTCCGATGTGGTTTACGGAACAGGCGATACAATCAGCTTTAAAATCACTCCAAATGCCGCAGGTAAAGGAACAATCACCGTTTCGGGAAAGAGTCAGGGTCGTGATTATTCATTCAGCGAAGATGTGATTATAGTCGAAGACGGTATTCCTTATCAGGAGATTGATTTTGTTAAATATTACACGCCTGATTCTCCCAAAGCGGTATTCGGAATTGATTACAACACGGAGTTCTGGGGAGCAAACCGTGAGGGAACTACCGATGAAGAGCTCACAAAGGATTTCTGGGCAACTCCCGGCAGAAGCTTTTACAGCTGGGGACTTCTTGCATATCTCTCCGTGGGCAAATCCTTTGCAATCGACTTTGAGATTTTCAGAGACGGTTACTATGATATTTCAATGCAGATAGGTGCAAACGGCTCACGTTCCGGCACCGCAGGAGTATGGATTGACGGAAAGTATGTTGGTCAGACGGAAAAGGGCACAAATAAGATACTGCAGTTCCGCCCCGTTGAACTCAAAGCAGGTCGTCACACTATGTTTGTCCGCGGCGATATAGCAGGTGATACTCCGGGATATGCCGGAATCAGCCCTGCAAAGCTTATCTTTGAAGGACGTGAAGCTGCACCTTCGGCATTTTCCGATGTTGAGCTTATCCTCGGTGCGGATAGCGGCTATGCAGGCGAGGAGATTCCGATAACAGTTGATCTCGTTTTTGAGGACGGACAGAGAATTAACGGAAACTCCAAAACCCTTTCGGAGGACCTTGGAGAGCTTAATAAGTTCAAGACCGCAGAAGATGAAAGCTTCCTCTTCACATCAAGTGACGAGAGCGTTGCAAAAATCGAAGGAAGCGGCATTAAGCTTCTCGGTAAAGGCACATCCGTTATCACCTACAAAGCGAAAATCGGAGGAGTTGAAAAAACAAAAACCGCAACGGTTATGGTTAAAGACCCATTGCTTAAGAGCATCAGCCTTAAAACCGAAAAGAGCTATGTTCTTCTTTCCGATGAAGATGGAATGAAGATAAATGTTTCGGGAATTATGACAGACGGCGCAGCCGCAGTCTTCCCCGATGGCTCAATCACATATACAAGCT
Organism: Clostridia bacterium; assembly: GCA_045536915.1. Classification (GTDB taxonomy): domain Bacteria; phylum Bacillota; class Clostridia; order UMGS1810; family UMGS1810; genus RGIG1828. Next base: position 1,186 of record JAZSOL010000084.1, on the reverse strand, counting down.
CGGATACATCGGTTGCAACGGTTTCTTCCGACGGAAATATAAAGGCATTGAGAGAAGGCAGTTTCACAGTTGAAGTAAGCGTAATGTTCGGCGATATGAACGAGCCGATAGTTGAGAGCATTTCGCTCTCGGCATGTGAGAAGCCCATTCCTGCAGAGTTTGAGATATACTTTAACGAAAAGGCTATATGGGATCTGGTAACCAAAGACGGATATTTCACAAAGGATACCATCGGAACCAACTGGCGTGTAGATACAGATGTCACACCGGAGATACTTTGGAATGGTGGGGTATATTCTGCACGCATACTGAAAAATTATTATGATTATCTCTATCTTTCAACATACTACGGCGACTTCTCGATAAAGTTCACTGTTCCCGAAACAAGAATATATGATATCACGGCTCAGGCAATGTGTGAACCGAGCGGAGGCGTAGCGAAGTTCTATATCGATGGGAAACTCATTGGAGAATTCGACACAAAAGCTTCTGTGCAGGATTTGAAAACAGTAGTCGAAAAGAAGCTCCGTTCAATAGAACTTACCGAAGGCGAACACAGACTTACCATAAAACGTCCGGACGGTCGTTTGCTCATAAGAGGCTTCCATTTTGCAGGCACTGAGGATGCGGAAGTCCCAATAAAGAGCATCAATGTCGAAGTTACCGATAAGATTATGGCACCAGGTGAGGCAGGAGACCATAAGGTTTCCGTCACGCAGGAAAACGGCGCTCACTACTATATGCCGCTTATTAACTATGACGGCACAACAGAGACCGACTTCACGGTAACGAGTGCTGCATCCGATATTCTTTCGGTAACAGGTAACACTCATAAGGCATTGAAGCCGGGCGACGGAGTTCTCCGTGCCGAAGGAACACTTGACGGCAGAGAAATGTCCGGTGAAGGAAAAATTGATGTCAAGGATATTACTTTTGATAGAGTAGATATAAACCTTTATGAAGACACGCTTTACTTTGTTGGCGGAGAAAAAACTCTTTCGGCATCTGTTATTCTCTCCGACGGCTCGGTAACAGATGGCCGTAACGTTTCAAATGTCCGTTTTGAGATTAAGCCCGGAACAGAAGCCGCAAAGATTGAAAACGGAGTATTCAAGGCACTTGCGGAAGATACTGTGGAAGTCACTGCATACGCAACCTTCAACGGAATCGAAAAATCAGTCACAAA
>JAZSOL010000062.1:0-3479 GCA_045536915.1 Clostridia bacterium | reverse complement strand
ACACCTACCTCCCGTCGGCTCGCCGACGACGCGCCGACGGGAGAGGGGTAAATGTTCCCTAATTCCCTTTGTGATTCCCTCACCCAAAACACCCCCAAGGGAATTTCCAAAAGCTCAATCACCAAGGCAATTAAGGGTAGATTACACCATAACAACCGAAATTCCCCGATTCCCTCCAAAATTCAGAGGGAACCCATACATTCAATAAAAATGCCAAAAACCACCCTAAATTACCTTAAGGATATAGGCCTGTAGGTCATCCCTTGCTTTGGCAAGTCGATGGAGCCTCGGAGACGTGCTCGATTTATTTCCTCCGCCCATCCGCTGCCGGAAGGTGAGTAGAAACAAACATATTAAAAGAGCTGTCTCACTAAAAAAGTGAGACAGCTCTGAATTTTTGCACAAACTCATTAAAAATGTACACACCGCAAAATCGGGCAACTTCTTATTTTTGAAAATTTCATCTGTGGTTTCATTCATCTTTATAGAGTTTCTTTATTGCTTTAATGATATCAAATCCATACTCACCGTCAACCGATGGTGTTTTTTTCTTTTCTCTCAGAGTGCGGATAACATCCTGCATCTGGTAGGTCATTCCCCAACTAGCTCCTTTTCCTACGTCATAAGACTGCATTGGCTCACCGTTTTTACAATACTCAACAGAGCAACTTTTTTCAAGTCTCATACGGATTTCTCCGTTTGTAAGATAAAGGATTGTTTCGTAATCGTTGTTTGTTGTATGACCGATAAGCGTTACAGTGCCCGAAACTCCGTTTTTCATTTTAACGAAAGCCTGAACACCATCTTCGCAGTCAAGTCCGTCATGCATATGTATGCTTCCCGAAATTTCTGCAATATCAGAGTCTGAAAAATATTTCATCTTATCCAGCGCATGAGCACCGAGATTCATCATAATGCCTCCACCTGACATTGCCTTTATTCCGAACCATTTCGGGCGTTTTTCGGTGAAATATTCTCCGTTTCTCACCTCTGAAAAACCGACAAGCTCACCAAGCTCACCCGAGTCAATGAGCTTTTTTGTAAACACATTTGCCGGCATATATTTTTGCAAATGTCCCACCCAGAGCATAACACCGAAGCTTTTACAAGCTTCAATTATTTTACGGCATTCATCGGAATTGAGTGCCATCGGCTTTTCGAGAAAAACATCAAGCCCTGATTCCGCACAAAAACAAGCAGCTTCGCAATGCAGTCCGTGAGGTAAGGTTATAACAGCAAGGTCAAGCTCTTCCTCTTCCACCATTTTTTTATAATCCGAATATCCGCGCGCTCCGGTTCTTTCGCAGACCGATTGAAGCTTTTCTTCGCTGATATCGCAAGCAGCCGTTATACTTGCATCCTCAATTGTATCAAACGCATTGACATGTCCGTTGCTTATCGCTCCACAGCCAATTAAACCTATTTTAAACATAAATAACTCCTGAATATAAATACTTTTTCACTCAATCGCCGAGTATATATTCAACTGTAAACTTCTCTTCTCCTTCAGGCTGAAGACGGAGAAGGACAGCATCACCGATTTCAAGGGAAACGTGTGCAATATCCGAATCTTCACAGATAAGCTTCTGCTTTCCGTCTGTTTTACTTACTTCATAGATGTTGTATCTGCCATTAAGGGGAATATCGGCATTAAGAGTTTTCTCAAATTCACGGTTGAGAACAAGGATATACCTGTTACCGTAATCATCTGAAAATTCGCCTACAGATGTGCGCTTCGGAAGCTCTCCCGTTATAAGCTCGCAGAAATCCGGGTCATCTGCATATTTCTTATAGATTTCGTTGTATTTACCGTAAGGAGCAAGGTCGGAGCTGTGGAATACACCTGTACTGGTGAGTGCCATAAGTGTGTTTCCGAGCATCCTTAACTCGGAATGGATTTTCTTTGTATCTTCAAAAAATTCGCCCTTTTCTCCGGTTACAAGAAGTGCCGTACCCTCTGTCGGATAAGGTGGAGGTGTTTCATCGGAGAGATAGCAGGCACCGGTTGCAGTCAGGCTCTGGAGACCCTTTGCACCGTAAAGAACAGCTGAATACATCATCATACGTATCATCGGGAAGGTGAGCTTTTTGGTGTTATAGACACGACTTGCCTGATAATAGAACCAGAAGGGAAGATTATACTTTTTCGCAAGACTTCTTGCAACGAAAAGGTCAAGCCACATAGGAGAATCATCAAGTTGCATCTCATCGGTATAGATGTGACCGGGATAGAGATTGCAATAATCTCCGATCGGATATATATCCGTTGAAAGAACAGGGGGAGAAACCGTTTGCAAATACTTCTCAAACGCATCGGGATACTCTCCGTTTTCCCAGGTAGGGCCGGGATTGTAGCTCGGAGGGAATACAGAGAAAAGAAGTGCCTCCGGGTCTTCTTTTTCAAATATATCGGACTGGCGTCTTGCTTCACGGAAGAGATAATCACGATGTGGCTCATCCCAGATGTAGTAACCGACAACGTGCTTTTTATCGCGGAGAGCTCTTGCTGTTTTGATAATTTTATTATCGTCAACAGGTCGATTGTCGTGAAGGTCCATCATACCGCCAAAAACTTCAAGGTCCTGGAATATGAGGTCAATTCCGTGTTTTTCACACATATCAACCGCTTCCCATGCCTTATGTTGCACACCCCAGCCAAGCTCAAGAAGGTTAAAGCCCGCTTCCTTGCAGTTTCTTATCATAAGATCCATATCTTCCGCAACACAGTTGAAGGTGGAAAGTGCAAAATCCTTTTGTTTCCATTTAAACCGCTCATTCCCAAGCGGTTTTCTTATGTAAACTTTGTTATTCATATAAGAGTATCCTTTCAACGTCTTTGCAAAAATTTGCTTTTTGTTTTTTACTTTGAATATATTACTTTTCCGTCGACTATTGCATAGCCGGTCATTGTTGAGTCTTTGCCGAGGTCATTTTCAAACTTAAGCTGATTTCCGTCACCTGTCACAGCTATCTTGTGTGTTGCAGTTGCAAACGAAACATCTCCTCCGTTTTCATTGAAGAGAATACCCATTTCTGTTGCGTTGCCAAGACCGATGAACTCAGCAAAATTACCGCTGATTATTATTCTGCGAAGCTCCTGTGCAATAGTTGGCTTGTAATCCTCATAGACAGCAGTAAGGCTGCAGTTTTCTGCTGCGAGGAATTCATAAGTTTTATTAAAGCTTACTATTTCTCCGTTCTTTGTCCAGTAAACAAAGACCTTTGAGCCGTTGCCTCCCTCGCGCTCCGGTGCGGAAACCCGAACTGTGTCGCCGTAGGTGTAGGTGCCGGCACCTGTGCCGCCTGTTACGGAAACTGCAATATTTGCAGTCTGTGAATCTTCATACTGTGCAACAATACGCATCTGCTTACCCTCTGCGATTATTGCATCACCGTCGGCATAGACATCACCTGTTTCTGCACATTTCCATCCGATGAAAGCATAGTTTTCAAGTCGGAGGCCAAGCGGTCTTAGGAAG
>JAZSOL010000105.1:0-3681 GCA_045536915.1 Clostridia bacterium | reverse complement strand
TTACAAGTCTTTTTATTCAGCAAAAGCACAAAGCTCTGACACACTTACCCATGTTGAATTACCGCTGTTTCCAAAGAAGGTTACTCTTACATACCTTGCGCTCACGCCGTTCATATTGTAGCTTTCGTGCTCTTTGGTTGTTCCGCTGCTTGAGGCGTCATCATATGCAGTATTCCAGTTTGTGCCGTCTTCGGAATATTCTATTTTGAAATATTCCTGTCTGCTGCTGCCGTTTGTAAATGCCATTTTGAGTTCAGATATCTTATGAACCGTTCCGTAATCAACCGTAACGCTTCCGCCGAATTCATCGGTAGCATACTTGGTATTCAGGCTTCCGTCAAACAGATTAAGTGCCATGTTCTCAGGCTGAGGCTCACTTGATGCCCAGTAAGAGAGCACGGGAAGCTGTTTGTCATTTAAGAAGGTGGCTGTATTATTGATATTAGTTATAACAAAAGTATATTTACCAACGATGACTCCTTCTTTTTTCAGAACTACCGTGGAATTTCCCGGGAGAGTGTCGGCATTTACAATTTCAATTTCGTATTCATCCGAAGCTGTAACTGCAATTTCGGGAATTTCGGACTTTTCAGTCATAACGTTGACGTTGTAGTTATATTTATCGGGTCTGAAGCCGCTCAGTGCTTTACCATCCACCGTTACCGAGTCAAGAGAAGCACGTTCAATATTATCATCAAAATTCCAAAGTGTCATCGGCTTATATTCAGGCTTTATTGCAGGCTCTGTTTCACCGGTTGAAAGCGGTGAAAATGCCACAGACACATTGAAATTATCCGTGGACGGATTGTGAATTGCCAGACGCTTATATATATCTTCAACTGCGGTCTGAATCGGAGGAGTTACCGCGTGACCGTAGGTTTCGGGATAAAGCTCTGAAAGCGGCTTTGACGGCAGAACCTCAAAGGTTTCGTTGCCCTCCGAGATTATTGATGCCCATATGCGCTGATTGTTTTTGGTAAGGATTGCGCTTTTACCGTCCTCACTGATTTCTATTCCGGCATCTGTTCCGATAAACCACCAGAAATCCGAATTTTCCTTAGCCTGATAATTATCTTCAACAATAATTTCTCCGGTTACCCGGTTTAGCATGATTCCTCTGAGAGCACATTCATACACGGGGTTATTGGAGGTCAGGTTCATAATTGCATAAGCACCGGTATCGGTGTAGAGCTGTTTTACAACCTCTGCCTTGCCGGATGATGCAACATCTCCGGGCACGCTTCCGTAATTTGCAATAACCTGATTTTTTGATTCGCCTTTGTTTCTGTAGTATTGCGGCTGATATATCGGATCGTTCCATGTTCCGTCGGCTTCGTATGAACCATAGTATATAAGGTTATAATCCTCACCACTTATCCTTGTTGCCCATCGCTGACCAAGCATATCAAACTGAAAGCTTCCGGTATCGGAGTGTCCGTGAGTATCGGAATTTGAACCGCCATGGAAGAACACAACCGTATCGGACGATTCAGAACCGCTTCGCATTGTAACCTGCTGCATTCCTTCAAAGAAATAATCGTTCTTAAGCTCCGTTTTTGCACCTGAGGCTTCAATTTCAGAATCAAAAATATAGTTTGCAAGCCCTATGATGTCATAATTGCTGTTGTTGTCTTTATAGAATTTTGCAAGAGCATAATCATTACTGTGCTTAGCCGCAAAAAGCTGATAGCCGTGAGTTTTGCCGACACCGCTGTCGTCACCGGCTTTAAAGCTTTCTTTGGCACCGAATATGGATATCGGAAAATTAGCCGTATTTATGATTCCCGGAGCATCACACAGGTTAAAACTGGTTCCGAGAGTCGTTTCAAGGTTATTTACAAAAACCGGAAGTGCATTTACGGTATATGTCCAGTATGAGCCGCCTTCCATCCATGCACCGTCGGGTGCAAAGTCCATAAATGACATCTCAATGCTGTAGAGTATTGTGGAAATCATATCAGCATATTTTTCCGGATTTTTTTCGAAAAAGACAAGTGCCGCAGCAAGAAGACCCGAATTAATTACAACAGGCTGGTTTGAGTGTGAATCTACAAAGCTTGAAGATCCATCTATTCCGTAAAGAAAAGGCGTTGCTGCCTTATACGCCGCATCAAGATGCGGCAGAACATTTCGCTCAATTATCTCTTCTATTATGGGAAGCTCGGTTTCCTTGTTCCAGTCATCATAGAGCCAGTCATACACATAGGCAAGACCATGAATGGAGTTACCGGGGTCAAGCTGATGACCGGGGTTAAAATCCGGGAAGGTGTTGTAGATTGTTTCAATTTCCTTCCAGATGCGGTCTTTGTATTTGGGGTCACCGGTTACCTTGTAGGCAAAGGAAAGATTTCTTCCTCTGTCGAGAATCTGTTGAGGGAAATATCCGCGCAATCCGTCATAGAGCTCATATTTAACAGGTTCCAGATCCATATAGGAATCGGCAAGATTTATTATTCTTTCAACTCCTGCCTTGTAGTCAGGTTCCCTCTGCATATTTGCTCTGACCTCATTCCAGTCAGTAAAGAGAAGACGGGGATGACTTCCGTTTGAATTTGTTTCATTAAATGCCTTTATTATTTCTTCGGGCGACGGCCGCCTGAAGTTAAGCGCTCTTTCTATTCTGTTCATAACCGTTGCAGGAAGACCGATAAAGCGCGCACTCTTTGTAGGATTATCGAGCTTTGGCGACCAGTCAAACTCACAGCTTACATCTCCGGTAAAGGAAATCAGATTTCCTATTTTCTCGTATTCCACTCCGAAAAAGTGAGTCAGAACGTCGAGCTGAACAAAGCTGACACCATTTTTAACCGTGACCGGATGATACAGCTTTGATGGCTTACCGTTTACATAATATGCATCGGCACCCTCCGAAAATCTCAGAGTATTGCCGCCGTATGATACAAGTGTTCCGTCGGGTGACCATTCCACCTTTGCACCAAAGCTTTCTGCAAAAGCACGCATCGGCACGATAACACGTCCTTCTTCCTCCGCCAGAGGTGCCGGAAGATTATAGAATGTATTTTCTTTCCAGAAGCGTATGCCACCTATGCTCATAACAAATTCACCGTACAGAGTGTGGAAAACAAATTTATTGTAATCATATATTTTTGCTGTTTCATATCTTTCCGGAGGCATCAGGGTGCTTGCCTTATAGGCGGCAAGGTCTGCAAGATACTCCTCATCAGACAGAACCTTATCGGAAACGTATGTGCGGTAGTCATCTATAATCCAGTCGCTTCCTTCAACGGTTGCACGGTTGAGCTTTACCGCGTCAACCGTTTTTACACTCTGTGAAAGAGTTTTGCTACCATAGGAGGTGTTGTTAACATACACGCCGACGGTGTTCTTTTCAAGGTTAAAAAGCAAATCAAGCTTATACCATTTGTCGGCTTCTACTCCCGTGTATACCACATTTGAATCAATTGATATTTTATTGCTGATACTGAGGAAACGGTAGGATGTTCCTTTCATAAGATAAACTGCATTGTTGGCGTCTTCATTTCCGTGTACAAGTGTCATTGAGCGTACATTGGCGGTGTCATTCAGCTTAAAACGCATGCTGATAACAAAATTATTATACACAGGTGCATAATACATATTGTGCATTACAGAATCTTTTTCTATAACTCCGCCCTTGAATTTTGCCGCCTTATTGTCCGGATTGGAATCCGTGGGAGCCGC
>JAZSOL010000288.1:0-11989 GCA_045536915.1 Clostridia bacterium | reverse complement strand
CTCGGATTGATAACCATCTCTTACAACACTTCCGGGAACTTCGAAGTTATATACTCTATAATTTTCACCCAAAAGCGAATTGAGATATGTAGGCCACAGCTTAGAGGATGGTGATGAATCACCGCCGGTAAGGGAATCCCCTATACAGCTTATGGCAATTTTGTCATCGTTGACCGCCGTGTGATCAGCAGGCAAGGTCGAAACCGTATATAAAAGCTCATCGCCATCATAAATCATAATTTTGGCATATGAATATGAGGTGGGAGCATCCACGGTAAATGGCTCATCAGAAGTTACAATTGTCTCTGATGCAGTGAGCATATCTCCATTGGAATTATAAAATCCAATCACTGCTTTAAGGGATGCTGCTGTCTTGGAATAAAGCTCAGGTGATATGCTTATGCTCGCCGTTCCGTTATTGTCCACAAAAACAGGCTCACGCGGTACATATGTAAAGCTGATATCATCAAAGGTACCACTGCTTGCTGACCACATAGCCACAGGATATCTGAAGCCCTCAAGGATTTCTTCATCGCCCTGTACCGTCATGGTAAATGTGCCGTTGGCAGTTGCGGCAGTTGCTTTGATGAGATTATCGTCATCTATGGTTATGGTCCAGTCTGCATTGTTGCATGCTCCAATAGCTTTGGAATTATCTACAAATGCAACCACCTCTCTGACACCGTCTACACATTTGATGATGTAGGGTGCTCTGCCGTAGATACCCGTGGGATTATATCTGGTTCTGTGTTGTCTGTAGGCACCGCTTTCCTCAAGAGTAGTTGTGGTACCGTCACCGTTATCTATCACAGCCCAGTCCCAACCGGCACCTCTGCCGATTTCATAGTAGGTCTGCTCATCTTCACTTACTGCGATTCTAATTCCATGTCGCGCATTACCATTTACTCTGGCTGTTGTCGCGGTAATCTCTGTAAGTCTGCCGGCTGTTTCGCCGAATTCATTCATATCAAGATTAACAACTGCCGGATAATACAGCTCGCTGTAGGTAGCTCCTGAACCTGATGTATAGAACAGGGATGAAGAATTGTCAACATATGCATATGGGTAGCCTATATTTGAATAAACCTCCGAAAAATTCCACGATGCGTATTCGTTATATGCCACACGATTGTCATATGTCTTGCCTTTGGTGGGATTATCGTTATCCACACTTGCGTTTAAGTAATCATATCCGTTAAAGCTGTCGGTGTAGGTGTGAGTACCGTCGCCATTGTTTGTAATATAGGTTACATTTTCATCACGCAATATCGGCATATCAACAAGCTTATCGCCGTCATTAACAGTTGAGCTAACCTTTATATTGTCAAAATAAGCATATGTACCACCCTGACCTCCTGCAAATAAACGCATTGTGCAGGAATCATTTCTGAGTGCTCTGTTATCGAAATAGCTGCCTGTCTGAACCTGCGTACCGGTGTTCTTTTCCGCAACCGTCCAGGAAATATTACCCTGATGATAATTGATTTCCACTGTATACCATTTACTGCCTAATCTGTGACCGCTAAGACCGGTTGATGTAATATCTGCGTCAAGCTTGGTGTATAATCCGTTAATTCTTTTGTGAAGCACTGTCTTGGCTCCGGAATATCCGTTATCACCGGCAAAATAAAGCTCATAGAAATCCCCGTCACAGTAGTTAAAGCGAATACCTCCGCCGGCTTCGATAGCATTTGAAGCGTTTGGAGCATAGTAATCAAACTTATATGTATAGTAATCATCCATATTATATGTATTAACATTGTGCTCCACACTTGGGAACATATGGGGATAATCATATGCTGCCCTACCTTCTACAGCAATGACTTTGTCTGTACCCAGAGGGTTTGTAACAATAGCAGCCTTTGCCTTGCCGTCATAACCCCAGTTGGAAAGCTTTCTTGTATACCAGCCGCCGGCAACATTCAAATCTGCAGCACTTACATAATTTTCTGTTAAAGCATAATCTTCAAAATCTTCTACAAACGGAAAACCTACAGCGGCTACTTTCAGGGTACCTGTTAAAGATACGGAATTAAACTTTGTAGGGTAAGATTTGCTGATTGCCAGGCCATCCGTATATATTCCCTGTGCATCGGAGTTACCTATTAAGCTAAGGGGATACGTATATTCCGATTCGCTAAGGCTCTGAATTGTAGAGGTTACAGCTTCCGCGTCATTCTTATTTGCTCTTACAAAAGTTGCACCCTCGGTAAAGCTGCCATTCCAATCGCTTTCGGAAGAAGATGATCTTGAAAGAGTCCAGCTTACGGTTCCGTTGTTAATGGATACGTCCCATTCATACTTTTCACTTACTCCGCTTTTATCCACGGTATAGGTTTTTAATGCAATAATCTCAAATTTGCCATCATACTCCTGTGCAACATATGCATATACACCCTTGGCAAGACCGGACAGTTCTGCACCGGATTTCCATGTTTTATGCGTAGCATCAGTAGCACTATACGTAGGTATCACATAAAACACAAAGCTCTTACCGGAGGATGTATCATGGAATAATCTGAAGCCCGAGCCGATTGCATATTCGCTGCTTGCCGTAAAGCTGACTTTAACATTTGTTAAATCGGTGAAGCTCTCATCGGTTAAACGCACTCCGGTATTGGAAACGCCTTGGTCTGAGCCTGCAACAGAGAGCAGTGCAGAATTATTTATATCAAGAACCGAGTATGCTCGTGAGGCACCGCCTGATAAGGCGATGAAGTCAAGTCCTTTGCCCGAAGCAATTGTTTTGTTGTTGTTTGCTGAGGCTTTAAATGCACCAAGTGTGGTTAATGACGTGGTGTTGACCGGTGCAGTCTCTGTGGTATATCCCGAAAAGTCATCGGTATAGGTTACAGTCTGCAACGCCGCTCCTGCCGCAAAAACGGCAGAGCCGCCCGTAAACATAGCACAGACAGGCATTAATACCGATAAACATATCGAAATAAGTTTTCTGATATTTTTATACATTTTTTTAACCTCTTCTTTCATGATATTTAATTTGAAAGTTCCTATCCTTTCACAGCTCCCGCGGCAATACCGTCCACAAAGTATTTGTTGCCGAAAGCATATGCAATCAGCACCGGAAACAGCGCAATAATGGAGCCTGCCATCATAAGTGCCCAGTTTGTTGCGGCACCGCTTGAGGATTTGAGAGCCATAAGACCTACCATAAGAGTCTGTTGCTCGGGCTTGGTGGTGGTAAATATTGCCGGCAAAAGGTAGGCGTTCCACGAGCCGTTGAATGCCAGTATGCCAATGGTGGCAAGAACAGGCTTAAGCAGGGGCAGAATTATGCGTAAAAACGTACCAAAAAATCCGCAACCGTCTATGGCAGCCGCCTCATCAAGCTCTTTCGGAAGAGTATCAACAAATCCCCTTACAAGGTATATATTGGCAATAGGAATTGAAAACAGATTCATAAACAAAAGTCCGTTGAGACCTTTGCCGATATGCAAGGCATTGAGCACCTCAAACTGAGGATATATGGAAATGGATGTTCCCTGTATAAACATAAGTGATATAAAGCATCCGAACACTATCTTCTTTCCCGGAAAATTTCCTCTGGAAAACACATATCCCGCCATAGATGAAATCGTCAGTGTTATTGTCACATTAATTATTGTGTAATACAGGCTGTTTAAAAGCATTCTCGGCACATTAAATTCTTCGGAAGTCCATGCTTTTATATAATTTTCAAATGAAAATTCCCTTGGGATGATTCTTTCCGGTTCTGTCATAATTTCCATATTTGATTTAAAGGAGCTCAGCAATGTATAAACCACCGGAAAAAGCATAATTAATAATGCTAAAATAAGAATTATGTAGCTTACGGTTAGTGAAAATTTTCTACTCATAATTTGTATTTTGCTCCTTCCTTATTGGTATTTATCTGCCTTTTTTGCAGAAAGCTTATTATAAACCAGCGCAATAATTGCGTACAGTATAGATGTGACCACGGATATTGCACATCCATAGCCGATGCTGGGAGTTACCTCTGCAAATCCCGGAACAAAGGTCTTTACAATATAGCTGTTTACCGTCTGTGTAGCACCGCTGGGGCCGCCTCCGGTTAAGGTGATTACAAACTCGCCCACTCCCAGAGTTCCCAGAATTGAAAGCAACAGTATAATTCTGAATACCGGCACAATCAATGGCAGTGTTATGCGGAAGAACACCGTAAAGGCATTAGCTCCGTCAATCCTCGCCGATTCATAGCAGTCCTTTGGAACATTATTCAGAGCCGCCACAAAATACAACACATTAATACCAAGAGTGTTCCATGTGGAAGCCACAACCAGAACTACCGTTGCACCAAATCCCGTTGAAAACCAATCAATATTCTCTTTGATAAGTCCCGCCTTTAAAAGCAGGTCATTGATAACGCCGAAATATCCGAAAAGATTGGTGAATATTACCGATACAACTACGCCGCTTATGACAACGGGAGTGTAGTACAGAGCACGAAAAAATCCCTTGCCCTTAAGCCCACGCTGGTTAATGAGACTTGCCAGCACAAGGGCTATGGTCATTTCAATTGGAATTTTGATTACGGCAAAGCGTATGGTCTGCCACCAATATCTCCAATAGCTTGTGTCATAAAACAAAAACTTCTTAAAGTTATCCAGACCAACAAATCTCGTTTGAGACGGAATCTGATTATAGTTGTAAAACGCCCACTTAAAGGTCCAGAGCTGAGGATACAACGTAAACACCAAAAATCCGATTATTGGCAGAGCAAGCATTGCATAACAGACAAAAGTAATCTGAAGTTTATTTGATTGCAGTGATCTGTGTTTGTTTTTCAAATTGCTCAACCCTCTATCTCTTTATATTGTAATCTTTTATAATGAAGTCCTCCAGACTTTCCCCTGTTGCTTCTTCATAATATTTTTTTGTTGCTTCGTTGTTAGCAGCAGATACCTTCTCGTTGAATTCCTCGGGAGTAATTTTTCCTGACCATACTTCCTCCATGAATACTACTCCATCGTCCAGACCAATAACAGCATCCTTCTTGGGCATTCTGGGCGGAAGCGCGGATATTTCGGAAAGTGCCGCAAATTCCTTCCACTGCTTCATATCATCATCAACTTCAATATCCTTAACAATTTCAAAATCTACGGGAAGGTTCATGCCTTCAATGTACATAGCACGAATAAAGTCATCGCTTGTAAAGAATCTGAGAACCTCCATAATAGCTTCGCCGCCTACTGTTTCAAGGGACTTTTTGTTAACAAGATATGTGGTTCCGTAGTCGGTTCTTTGTTTGTATACAGAGTTCTTGTCTACCACGGGATAAGGAGCTACACCCCAATCACAGGTTGCGGGGAACTGGTCAGTGAGCACACCATAATCAAATGAGAACCCAAACTTCATACCAACATTACCTTCGGCAAAGAGTGCTCTGGCAGGGTCGTTGTCGAGACCTTCTGCTCCGGGGTAAACGCTGCCGTCCTCCTTCATGCCCATGATAGTTTCCATAATGGGAACAATTCCGCTAAAATCCCACACACCTCTTGCAGGATCCCAGCCTTCGTAACCCACAGAGCTCATCATGGGAGAACGCATATCGGAGCTATACCAGCCGCCCCACTTTGCAGGGAATATGATTCCGTATTTCTTGGATTTGCTGTCGGTAAGCTTTTTGGCATATTCGCGAACTTCTTCCCATGTTTCGGGAGGGGTGGGATTACCATTTTCGTCCACAATGCCTGCATCCTTAAACATATCTTTGTTGTAGAGAAGTGCCTGGGAACCTGAACTTACCGGCACCCTATACCACTTACCCTTGTATGTGGTTTTATCTTCTCTTTCATAGTCCTTATACTTTTCAATAAGCTCTTCACCACCGGGCAGCTCATCAAGTGATGCAATATAGTCGTTTTCTGCCGCAACTGCCATATCCGTGGTGAAAAAGTCCGGTGCTTCACCGCTTTGAAGTGCCAGGTCGATTGTTGTTTTGTAAGAAGAACTGTCTTTGACCTGATAGTCAATATAAATCCCCTTATTCTTACCGGTTGTCTCGTTCCAGTCTGCCACAAGCTTTGTAACAACATCCTTGGAATGGGTATCCTGAGACCACATGGTTACAACGGTTGCCCCTTCTCCTGCTGTGGGTTCCTTTTCGCATCCGCTCATAGCTCCAAGAGCAAGTGCTCCTGCAAGAACCACGCCAATGATTTTTTTGAGTTTCATAAGTTTTTCCTCCTGATATTTTATTGGAATGTTCAGCGCCATTCCCTGCGCAACAGATTAGTATTTCACTTATATAATATTATATCATTTCCGCAAAGTAATCACAATGTACACTTAGGATACAGAAAACCGGACAAATTTTGTCCGGTTCTGAATGTCGTTAGTTTATTTATTTATTTTTAATGCAGTATACACAGGTTTGGCATCCGACAACTCACCTCTCCATAAAAATATCTTGGCATAGCCATATGAACTGTTGATTACGAAATCCTCGGATATAAACTCCGAAAAGTCCGTAACTTCCCTTGTAGTTAAGCTCAGAAGCTTGTTTGATTCGCTTTCATAGTAAGCAACCGCAATCTGAAGCTTATCGAAACTGTCAATATTTTTGATGGCTTCCGGAGAAAAAGCTACTGTCAGTAAATCGCCGTTAATTTCATAATCCGGTGTTATAACCGTGCTTTGAGCAACAGACAGGTTATCGAAGTACATAAAGGTATCGTTCTGACCGCCGGCGAAAAATGAAATTCTTGTGGGGGATGCAGTAAGCGGTTCCGGGTCTGTCCAGCTTCCTGTCTGGATTACAGCACCGGAGGTGTTGGTTACGGTCCAGTCTATTTCACCGTTATACACAGATACCTCCGCAGTGTACCAGGCTTGGGAAGGAATGAAGTCGTGTGCTGTACGGGATACAACCGTTGTTTCCGGATTTGTGTTGATTTTGGCATCGGTCTGCCATACACCGTTTTTAATAACTACCGTGGAATAAACATCACTTGCCGGATAGCCATAGGCGTGGTCATTTCTTCCAACAAAGTCTATGGCGTAGTATGTAGAGCTTGCAATTTCGGTACTGTTGCCTCCGCTGAAATTAAATATAATTCCGCCGCCTGCCTGATTACCACTTTTGTAAAAGTCGAATTTATAAGTATATTTATAGGTGTTATTTGCACTTAAGTTCTGATAAATAACACGTGGCTTACTGTTCCATGCGCTGTATAACGCTCTTGCTTCAATTGCAAGAACGTTATCCTGAGCATCTGTATTGGCAAGCTTTTTGGGATTTTGCACAATGCCTGCACGAGTCGCACTTGCACCAAAACCTTTTGAAGAAGCATACCATACCTCAGCATCTATTGTGGGGCTGACGGAAGTGGTTTCGCCCTCAGCAGGCTCCACATAGTCGGGATTTGTCTTTTGAGTAACATAGCGTCCGCCGCCTTTAGTGAGCATTGATGCTGTTGCTGCATTTTGAACATAGGACTCAAAATCCTCTGCTACGGATGTCTGGGATGGATTTTCAGAGGGAGTGGTCTTGGTTACCGTAACGTTGTCGAATGTTACATACTCGCCTCCCTGACCTGCGGCAAAAAATCTCATCGTCAGATATTTACCGGTTATGGGAGCTGAATCCTTCCATGCTCCGGTCTGTACAACTGTGCCGTCGGAGGTCTTGGCAACTGTCCATGTGATTTTACCTTTATAACAGGTAAGATTTACCGTGTACCATGTCTTTTTGACAAGCTGGTTATTGGTAAGTGTTGAGCTTATTGTGGGTTCAAGGCGGGTGTATGTACCGGAATTAACCCTTGAGAGAGAGGTCTTTAATGTACCGTCTGTTTCGCCGCTGTTACCCATGAAATACAGTTCATAGAAGGTTGTACCGCTTATATTAAAGCGAATACCGCCTCCGGCGTTATTATACATATTTGCATTTAAGTAAATATCAAATTTATAATTATACATGCTGTCGGACTGATTCATGTTGGCAGCCACATACTCAACAGAGGGAGCGGAAAGTCGCGCATTGGCTGCGGATGTGCCTGCCCAGTTTGTCTGAGCATTGATTGTGAGGGCATTATTGCCTTTCTCACCGCCCGGAGCTGCCACAACAGCAGTACCTACAAGATTGCTGTTCCATCCACCCCAGTTCTTGGAGGTGGTGTTTGCCCAGTTACCTGCAACAATCACATTGGCACCTATAGCATAATCCGATGTGCTTGTTTTGGCTTCGTAGGAATCAAAGTTTTCGGAAATAATCGTTCCGTCTTCCGTTGTTGAAGCTTCGAAAGCTGTTACCGCATAAGGAGTGATTACGGCATTTTTAACGCTTTCTACAGCAACATCAATATGAGGCTTTAAAAAATATGTGGCACCGCTCGGTACATAGTCAAGACTATCAATGGGGAGACCTGTGATTTTGTGGAACCACGCAAGACCGGCTATGTATCTGCCTATGTAATTATCAAGATGATAGCCGTCACGGTTGAGAGTATCGCCCATGAAGCTTGTTCGTGCATTCTGAATTGCAGTTCCTGCAGGAATGACAAAATCGATTGAGTCATAGGCATCAACCGCTTGTGATGCAGAAGCAATGGCATTATACATGGTCATCTGGTCTTTAGAGTAATTTGCAAATCCGCTGTGAGTGCTGTCCCCGGCATATGCCCACGTCTGATGCCATGCGATTTTTGCATAAGGATTTGTTTTATTTGCATTTACGTAGCTTATAAGGTCAGTAAGATACGGTTCAAAGGAGCTTGTTCTGCCGGACTCCTGACTTACCTGCTGCAGTGTGATGAGGTTCCAGTCTTCATCTTTGATACCACTGAGCATAGTTTGGGAGGAAGCGGTTACCCAGGAACCGGTTGTGTTTTTGTAATATTCATAGCTTGCATTATTTGCCGAGGCATTGGTGTAGTGAGTTTTGAGGGAGCATCCGCCTATATACAGATTTCCCAGAACCACGTTGTCTACACCCAGGTCGTTGGCTATCTGATACAACCAGCGCATACTGTCTACGCTGAAGCTGTTGCCTATTGCAAGCACCTTGAGACTGTAAATTGTTTTTTCTGCGGGCGCAATAACGGTTTTACCGCCGCTTGTTTCAATATACGCCTTTGTTGGCTGTACATTGGCAACAATGTCTGCAGTGAATGAAAATTCGTTTGAGCCGCTGACAACCTCAGCCTCCTCCGATTTATCGCTTTTTAAAATTTCACCGTTTTCGTCATATGTTTCCAGTACTACCGTGTAAGTTTCGCCTACGGCTTCGCCGCCGTCAAAAGACCCGCTTACAACAATTTGGCCGTCAACACAGCTGATGTCAATTTCCGTTCCCGTGTCTGCAAAAGACGACACCATGGTGAGGGAATTGAGCAGCATAACTGCCACGAGTAATAAAATTAATTTTTTCATCCTTTTACCTCCTGAAACCATTAATCTATATTAAAATTATATCATTGCTTCAAAATCTTTACAATGTACACTTAAAATACAGAAAACCGGACAAGTTCTGTCCGGCTTTGGTTGTCAAAGTGTTTAATTATCTTTACCCTGAGATATAAACTCAAAAATCTTTAAATCTCTCAGCTGTGTTATAAGGATATGCATATTTTTAACTTCAAACTTCTTTAGTATTCTGCTGACCATTCTGTATACGGAATCAAGCTCTATGCACTTGCTTTTGGCTATGTCGTTGTAATCGGCACCATAGTACAGAGCCTTTAAAAACTCATACTCCCCTACACTAAGGTGAGGCATCTTCTCGCACATATACATCAGACTCTTGTTGCTGTCGTGGACGGATTTGGTTTTGGATACAAGGATTTTTATTATCGCAGGGCTTATTACATTTTCGTTGTTGTATACATCACGCACCTTAGATATTATTACCTCCAGATCAACTCCTTTGTCGCAGTAATCGTCGGCACCGTTGGCAAACGCAGCAAACACATACTCCTCGGTAACATAGCTTGTGAGCATAATTATCTTGATATCGGGCTTTAGCTCCTTGATGGAGGCTATTGCTTCGATGCCGGCTCGCTCTGTCTCCATGCGGATATCCAATAGAAGCACATCACACTCGGTTGATTCAAGAGCTTCCACACAGGCTACGGAGCTGAGTGCAGTTCCCACAAACTCCATATCCTCCTCGCATTCTATGGCAAACTTTACCGCCTCGCAAAGATATTTGGTATCGTCACATATCATAACTTTGATTTTTTCAGCCATTTCCATTTTCTCCTCTCCTTATAAACCGGCAAAACCACCTGCATGGAAGTATAGCTTCCATACTGACTCTTGGCCCGGATTTCGCCGTTGTTACTCTGAAGCTCTTTTACTACGTAATTCAACCCCACTCCGCTGTTATTTCCGGATTTGCTGGAGTAGAATATAGAGAATATCTTTCTGATATCCTTCTTTTTTATTCCTATGCCATTGTCGGTCACAGTTATCATAACAGCATCACTTTCAGCAATTATATCTATAGCTATGATTGCCTCGCCCGGCGATTTGGAGCCAAGCGCCTCCACAGAATTCAAAAACAGATTTTCAAACACCTCGGTAAGGCGTTTTTCGTCTCCGAATACATATATTTCACTCTCAAAGCCGGTGGTTTTTACATCGGCAAAATCATATACACTCCTGTTGACAAGAGCCTTTTGCAAACAGCGTATGAGATCTGTCTTTTCATACGATCTGCCATGAAAGCCTATGGTGGAGCCCAGACGATTGATGCTCTCCAGATTGTCCTGAATTATATCAAGACTGGAGGTAACCGTCTTTTGCGCGGCTTTATAGTTTTCTTTACGAAGATTTAAATCCGCCAGGTTAAGGTAATGCTTCACGCCGATGAAGGCATTCTTGTATTCATGGAGAACCATGGCAAAATTCTGTTCCATCTCCTTCTTGCTCTCTTTTTTATATTGCAGGTTAATGATTGAAATCGTGTTGAAGGGCTCATAATAAACTATGAGTACCACTATAACCGAAAGCACCACGAACGTAAGCAGAACCACATTCATATATGCCTTGAAGTTCTCCGGATACATCGGCAGTCTGGCTATATCCACATTCCAGAAAATGATATCCCTGTACACAGAGAAAATACACACATAAACAATATACCCGGTTATTGCAAGAAGGCATGCGCCGTAAACCACGGAATTGCGGCGTTTGGTAAATATATGCGTCCGTGTGTGATACCACGCCAGTGCCGCAAAGGGCAAGATAATGTACAAATAGACCACTATCTTATTCAAAGGCTCTGCAACCTTTCTGAACAAAGACCACATATATGAATTGTAATACACAGCCTCAATATAAGTATTTCTGTAAAAAGGAGGGTCGTTGTACAGCAAAAAAAATGCAATCGGCAACGCAAGAAGCAGTGCAGTGATTTTGCGGTGTCCGAACAAATCCAGCGAAAACACACAAAGTGCACCGCTTGCCATAAATAACGCAAAAGAAAAGTTATACAGTCTCGAAAGTGTGTGCACACTCATGCGGCCGGTCCTCAGAAATGTGTACATTACATAGTCAATGTTCACGTGGAAGCTATACAGCGCAATGCGTGATTTGTACAGAAGTCCGAACAAAAGTATCATAGACGTACTGAACAGATAAAGTGCTATAATGTAAATATATTTATTTCTATTGGAATTTTTTAAAATAAAAAAAACGAATATTGCCAATATGAATAACACAATTAATAGCATAACATACCCCCGTAATTATTTTCAAAGTCATTATATCATCTAAAAAAAACTTCGTCAAGTAAAAACTGATTTGAGTTTCCCCATTGCATACACTTTATTTTTATGATACAATAAACACCATACACTATATTTTATTCGGGGTGAGATAATTGAATTTTGAAGATATCCGTCCGTTCATACGGCACACAGAGCAGGTTTCATCGGTAATGCAGAAGCCTGAAATACGGCTTGTGTCATATGACAACTGTATTGTATACACTCTGTCAGGTAGCGGAAAAATATATAAAGTCGGATCG
>JAZSOL010000240.1:0-2648 GCA_045536915.1 Clostridia bacterium | reverse complement strand
GTATTTGAAATATGCTCATGCTGAATAACAAAAACAGGCTTTGACGGATCATCGGCAACGGCAAGATCAAGCTGTTCAACCAGCCATTCCTTCTGATACTCGCTGTAATGCTCACCCTCAATTTTTGAGGCTGATACTCCGATAAAATGGAAGCCGTTTATTACACGGTGGAAATCTGTTTCCTGCCCCATAATTTCTTCGTAAAGCTCAAGAGAAGCTTTACCCAGATTGCGGTCATCGTGAGAGGTTGAAACGGTTGCGAGAAACTGTGTGTCATCTTTGATAACAGGCTTTATTGCCGCTTTAATGCTTCCGAAGGCAATTTTTGTTCCCATATCCGTAACATCGCCTGCGACAAGCACCGCATCCAGTTTGTTATAGTTTTTATCTTTTTCAGCAATATCATAGCCCAGCTTAATCATACGCTGAAGTCTGAAGCTTTGAACATCACCGATTGTAGTGATATGCGAATCACTTGTTACAACAAATCTTGCAACGGGAGAAAAATCCCCCGTATCTTCGGGTGCTTTAGGATTCGCCAGAAGAGAAACAAAGCTTCCGTATGCAATAAGTATTATAAGAAAAAAGCTGCTGATTCCGTTCATTGTGTGCCTCCTTGTTTTTTATCGGTCTGTATCAGTAAAGATTGTATAAAGCTTTTCCATAAGCTCATAGAAATTAACGGCATAAGGATTGATTGAATCCCATATCGGCTCGTCATAAAGGGTTATCCAAGTATAGATTCTTCTTGTCAGATGCCTTAAATCGTTATCGGAAAGCTCGTGATTGGGTCTTTCACCCATTCGCGTAATTCCGAATTTCACAAAATCGTTATAAAGGTCTTTTCTCGCCTTCATAAACAGATACGGATGCTGAAACAATGAAAATTCAGAACGCATATTGGAACATTTCCAGTATCTCCAGCAGATTTCAGAACGAAGAATACGGTTAAGTTGTTTCTCATTTTCTGCCTCTGATTTTGCATTTTCCCAAAGTTCATCGCATCGGCCGACTTCCCACGGCATCATACCGGGCAGCGAAAAGCGTGAATCCTCTTCAATGTAGAGGTGTTTAAATTTTGTAACGGCGTGATCTGTTACGATATCTATGAATTCTTTAAGGTGTACTCCGCCGGGGCCGTAAACCGCTGTCATATACCCTGTCATTTCTTCATCAAAGTCAAGGTAAGGATTCTGCATAAGCTTTGAAAGCAGATAGGTCTTCATTTCGCCGAATTCTCCGTCACTTTCGGAAATGTAATAAACACCCTGCTGATATATGCCTTTTACATTATGCTCATAAAAAATCTGTGTATTTCTCTGCATAACACCGAAGTTTGCATAAATATTTATGCTTTCATCGCAGTTAAGATTGTAGTTCCATATATAAAGTCTGTTGCAGATTCTGCTCCATTCTTCCAGATCTGTCATAAAAGCGGTGTTGCTTTTGCAGTCGGAGTCGTCAAGAGTATGGCCGAAGCAGCATTCTATTGAACACAGACGGACAATAACATCCTCACGGGGGACAACCACAGTGGGTGCCTTGCGTGTATACTGATAAGCAAAAGTGTCAATTGCAATATTATCGTATTTACCGTCAGCTTTAATACGCTTTGCAATTTCGTTTGCAAAAGTTATCATCGTGCCTGCCTGGGAGCCGTTTGCTTCGTCAAGAGCCTTACAGTTTTCACATTGGCAGTAATATCCGTTATCTGCCTGAGTAACCGATAAAATCTGCAAAGATGCGTCAGGATTGTGTTTTTCTTCAAGCAACGCAAGAGCCTGCGCTGTTACTATATCCTTGACGTCCTCATTGGTAAGGCAAAGCTGAGTTCCCGTTCGCACACCGTCAACAAGCGCAAAATATTCCGGATGCTCCTCAAAATAAACCGAGGGCTTGCAGTATTGATTGACAAGAGTGTGGCTTGAGCCTCCTATGTATTCAACCGCACCGCCTTGCTCCGATGTAAGGTCTTTATAAATTCCGCCGGTAAGACCGTTTGCAAGGGCAAACTCTGCATCTTTCGAGCTTCTCGTATCCGTTTCCGTGTACTCAAAAAAAGGCATATATTCAATATTTATTCCATTCGGTACGGTGAGATTTTCATTTTTTGGAATGACAATAACCTCTGATTCATACCAATGACAGCCGCAGAATTCTTCAAGAAAGCGGTAAACACCGTTTATCGTTCCTTTGTTGCCCGAACCATTAATAACAAGTTCGTTTCCGGTTGAAGTTATGGTATAGCTTCCATCGGTATCATCCGTTATTCCCTGCAATGTGATTTTGTATTTTTTTTGCGTTTCACCGCTTACAATTTCAATATCGTCGCCTGTGATTTCGTCAAGATAATATTTAAGACGACTTGCGGCATAGCTATCCGTGATACCTGCATTTTCGGACAATACTATAACTGCATCCGCAACGGAAAATCCCTTTTCAGCGGCAGATACGGGAATCACGCATAATGATAAAACTATAACGCAGACAAGAATTGCACAAATAAATTTTTTTATCATTTTAAGCATCTCCTTAAATTATACTTTTTGAAACAGTAATTAAATCGACCAGCTGCTATCAGTAAAGCGTGTGTGACGGTAAGGAAACGCTCTGAAAAAATCATCTGCATCTCCTTTTATTTCGATGCC
>JAZSOL010000241.1:0-3606 GCA_045536915.1 Clostridia bacterium | reverse complement strand
GGCTTCATGAAAGTTGCAAGAGCAATGATGGCTCAGGGCATTATCTGATTTTAAATTACTTTTAAAATTGAAGAGTCTGTAGCAAAATGAAAAATAACGGTTCGTCGAGGACGCCGAACCCTACATATATTGTGTATATATAATATGTACACAATATATGTAGGGGACGGCCTCCCGGACGTCCCGGAAAAATCATTTTGCTACAGCCTATTGTTTTTTTATTCAAACAAACCCAGAATTTTTCCGGGATTTCCATCAAAAAGAACACCTTTTATTCCGGCTTTTTCGGCACCGGCAATGTTTTTTTCAATATCATCCACGAATACGCTCTCTTCTGCTTTAAGACCATATGTATCAAGAAGATAGCTGAATATTTTTTCATCAGGCTTAACGAGATTTATCTCTCCCGAAAAAACAAGTCCGTCAAAGAGTTCAAAAAGCTCTTTTATCCATTTTACCTCACTGTAGGACTTAGCAAAGCCCTTGCTTATGTTGGAAAGCAGATAAAGTTTTATTCCCTTAGCCTTAAGCGTTTTAACCGTCTCAATCATCCCGTCAACCGGTTCAAGATTTTTTATCCATCCGTCATAAACCTCGCACGCTCTTTCGGCATGCTTAGATTCCACACGGCTTCTGATACCGTCTTTAACCTCTTCGTCCGTGATGGTGCCGTCATCAAGGCGATCCCAGTAGAGTCTGTCGAACACAACACCAACGATTTCAGAACGCAGTTTTTCATCTTCAAAATAAGGTGCAGTAAGCCTTTGCGGGTCAAATACCGCAAGCACGTTGCCAAAATCAAATATACAATTTTTTATCATATCAAGGCCTCCCCTCATTTTACTTTCTTTACCGAAGGCGCAACAAAAATAAATACAATTGCACTTATAACAAGAAAATACGGATAAAAAAGCTTCGGCATAATATCAAATGCAGATATTGTTCCGCCTAATTCATTAACGGCAGAGATGGCAACAAGCATCTGCGCACCGTAGGGAATTATCGCTTGAAAAAAGCACGAAAACGTATCGAGGAGCGAAGCGGATTTCCTCGGAGAAATTCCGTATTCATAAGAAATTTCTTTTGCTATCGGATTTGCCATAACAATTGCAACGGTGTTGTTGGCAGTTGCAATATCAAGCGCACCCACGAGAAGTCCCATACCGAGCTGACCGCCTTTTTTTCCCTTAAACACCTTTCTTATTCCGTTTAAAATTGCATCAAATCCGCCGTTATTGCGAATCAGAGCGCAAATTGCCGAAACAAGAATCGTAACAACAATTGTTTCAAACATTCCCGAAGCACCGCTTCCCATATTGGCAAGCAAATCAGTTGCTTTAACCGCACCGGTTGCAAGCATAATGCCTGCGCCCGACACAATGCCGATAAGCAATACAACAAACACATTCATACCGATTATTCCCCCTGCCAGAACAAGAAGATAAGGAATAATCTGAATAAGGCTGTAGTCATTATTGACCGAACCTGATATTTCACTTTTAAACGACATAATGAGTATTACCGCAACCGCAACAATCGCCGCAGGCAAAGCAATAAAGAAATTCTCACGGAATTTATCTTTCATATGGCATCCCTGACCGTTGCAGGCTGCAATGGTTGTATCTGAAATAAACGAAAGATTATCGCCAAACATAGCGCCACCCATAACCGATGCAACGCAAAGAGGCATATCAAATCCCGAAGCCCTGGAAACAGCAACTGCAATAGGTGTTAAAAGAGTTATTGTGCCAACAGATGTTCTCATTGCAAGCGACACAAAGCACCCCACAACAAACATCACCGCAACAGCAAACTGCGCAGGAATCACGGAAAGCATAAAATATGCCACACTCTCCGCACTTTCTCTACCTACCACGCCAACAAAAATACCGGCCTCAATAAATATGAGTATCATAGTTATAATATTTTTATCGCCCACTCCGCTGCCCATAAGCTCAAGCTTTTGGTCGAGCTTCACTTCTCTGTTTTGCAAACATGCAACAAGAAGTGCCGCAAGAAAAGTTACAACTATCGGGATGTTGTAGAATCCCATTGGAATTTTCAACACATACTCAAACGTTATTCCAAGTCCCAAATACAGAATCAGGAATACTCCAATCGGCAACAATGCCATCACATTTCCTTTTTTCATAAATTTTTCCTTTCGTATGTATATATTTCGCTAATATGCAATTGAAGTTTATTATAACAGATACAACTCTGTTTGTCAAAGTGAATTTGTTTTGAGTTTCACCATTTTTTTGGGGGATAAATTTTAATTTAGCGGTGAGTTGGAAACCTAAATTTGTGTTGCGGTATTGTAGGGGACGGCGTCCTCTTTCGTCCCGTTTCATCGGGGTTTCGGGACGTTGAGGACGCCGTCCCCTACGACACATCGACGTTGATTTCATTATCAAACACCCCGCCAAATCAAATTTTTGCGATTGATTCAAAAAAATGGGGAAACTCAAATATTTTGAAAGATATTGAAAAAATCATAAAATTATGATACAATTAATACTGGTGATTAAAATGAACACAGAACCTTATTCAAGTATAATAATGCCGCTCAAATATTGCGGAACCGACTCCATAATTCCCACCTCCTGCGGAAAGCAGGTTTGCGAACCGGGATACAGCTACGATGAAATACGAGACTACTATCTCATTCATTACGTGGAAGATGGCAGCGGAGTATTCACAAAAGGTGACAGAGATTATCCCGTATCAAAGGGGCAGTGCTTTGTTATTTTGCCGTTTGAGCGCCATAGCTACCGTGCCGACAACAACACCCCCTGGACCTATTTTTGGATTGGCTTTAAAGGGAGTATCGGCAAAAAGCTCGAAAGTCTTTCGAATCCCGTATTTTGCACAGACGGTGAAATATTTCGTGAAATGCTTGATGCCGGAGACTACGGCGATATGAGCGAAGAATATTTGTGTGGTAAAATTATTGAATTTATGTGCAATGAATTCAGTCAAAAGAAAAAAGGCGATTATCCCCACATAGCAAAAAATATGATTGACACTCACTACAACACCGGTCTTACCATCCGCCAGATTGCCGACAGCATCGGAATCGACAAACGGTATCTTTCCAGAATATTTAAAACAAAGTTCAACATAACAATGAAAAGCTACATAATTAAACGCCGTATGAAAGAAGCAAGAAAATTCCTTAAAGACGGATATTCGGTTAATGAAGTAAGCAGACTCGTGGGCTACGATGATGTGTCCACATTTTCAAGAGCATTCAAAAATGAATGCGGATATCCGGCAAACAGTATAAAATAATTTTAAGGGACTGTAAAAAATGATTCAGAATTGATAAATCGAACCCCAAGCAAGGATTTATCCTGCTTGGGGTGATAACCCGAAGCTGTACAAAAGTACTGCGAGTGGTGAGATTTGTCTATAGTCAAAAGTATTTTAGAACAAAATTGACTTCGTCAATTAACTGTTCGCTTCGCTCACAATTTTATAAGGAAAATTTTGTTGTTACAAGCAATTGCTGACGCAATTTCCTATGTAATAAAGAGAAAAACATCGTAAAATCGATGTTTTCCAACATATAGTGTAAATTTCAGAATTTTAAAAGGCACTTTA
>JAZSOL010000113.1:0-16950 GCA_045536915.1 Clostridia bacterium | reverse complement strand
CTTTTGTACAGCTTCGGGTTATCACCCCAAGCAGGATAAATCCTTGCTTGGGGTTCGATTTATCAATTCTGAATCATTTTTTCCTATTCCCCAAAAAGGGACTGTAAAAAATCCGTAGATTTTTTACAGTCCCTTTCTTTCGATGCGAGCAGTGGGACTTGAACCCACACGTCATAAACACACGCCCCTCAAACGTGCCTGTCTGCCAATTCCAGCATGCTCGCATATTCAATTTTTCCGACGCTCACCGCGTCAACAAAAAGAATTATATCACTTTGAATTGTATTTGTCAACACTTTTTTGAAATTTTTTTTGAATTTATTTAAAAAAATTATTTTTCACGCATTTTTATCCATAATTTTCCATAAGCTTACTGAAAATGTTTAATTATTCCGGTTATATAAATACAAACACTGCAAATATTAAATTTGATGACCGGTTTTAAAATAAAATCCGTACAGTCTTTGACTCCATTGGTAGTTATTATGCTGATTATTTAATCTGTTACAGTTAATTTAATTTTAAAATTCAGCGTTTCCGGAAACGGAATACCGCGCATAAGGAGATAAATAAATATGAACAAAATAAGCAAAAGTCAATACAGTGAACTTGTTAAGAAAAAATCGCCCAATTCCAAGCTTGCCAAAGATTTGATAGCAGCATTTGCCGTTGGAGGAATAATATGTGTTATAGGAGAACTGATTAGTATGTTCATCGGCAATTTTAATCTGTCAAAAGAAGATACTTCATCAATTGTATCATCTGCTATGATTTTTCTCGGTGCATCTCTCACAGGCTTTGGAATATACGCACGCATTGCCCGTTTTGCCGGTGCGGGAACGCTCGTTCCCATAACCGGATTTTCAAACAGCATCGTATCACCTGCTATTGAATACCGCACTGAAGGCTACGTGACCGGAGTAGGCGCCAAAATGTTTGTTATTGCCGGTCCGGTTCTTGTGTATGGAATTTCGGCATCGGTTATCTACGGAATAATTTATTACATCACAACTTTATAACAAACACACGGAGGGATGAATGATGAATCGCAAACAAACTTATTACACAGACAATGCATACATCAAGAGCACATTTTCATCGGTGGGGCCTAAAGAAGCTGAAGGACCGCTCGCTGAATATTTTGATGCAAAATACTCAGATGACCTGCTTGGTCAGAGCTGTTGGGAAATGGCTGAAAGCACACTTATGAAAAACACACTTTCCGGAGCACTCACGAGCGCAAATATGACGTCGGACGATATTGACATCCTGCTTGCCGGAGATTTGCTGAATCAGTGCACGGCAAGTTCTTTTGCACTTAAGCCCTACGACATCCCCTTTTTCGGACTTTACGGTGCATGCTCAACGTTTGTTGAATCCGTTTCTCTCGCCTCACTTCTTGTAAACGCCGGATATGCCAACACAGCCGCCGCAATAACGTCAAGTCATTTTTGCTCAAGCCAGAAACAATACAGATTTCCTCTGGCATACGGCGAATTTCGGACTCCCACCTCTCAATGGACGGTTACAGGAAGCGGTTGTGCCATAGTGACAAACGAAATTCAGGATTTGAAAGTTAAGTGTGTAACCGTTGGAAAAATGGTTGATTTGGGAATAACCGATGCAAATAATATGGGTGCCGCCATGGCACCTGCTGCAGCAGATACCGTGTGTGCACATTTCAAGGAAACCGGGTTATCGCCCGAAGACTATGACCTTATTATAACGGGAGACCTTGCCGATGTGGGGTCTGAACTTTTAAGAGACTTAACCGAAAGAAACGGAATTAATATCCGGAAAAACCACGTAGACTGCGGTTCCTTGATTTATGATATCAAAAAACAAAATGTCAACTCCGGCGCAAGCGGATGCGGTTGTATTGCCTCTGTGTTTTGCGGTTATTTTGCAAAAGAACTTTTATCCGGCAAGCTTTCAAAAGTGTTGCTTATTGCAACGGGTGCTCTTATGAGTCCGTCTGCAACTTTGGTGGGCGAGCCTATAACGGGAATAGCACATGCTGTGGGAATAGAAAGGACACAAAAATGAATTGGATGGAATTATTAAATGCATTCTGGGTTGGCGGACTTTTATGTGCAATAGCACAGATACTTATTGATAAAACAGCTATGACACCTGCGAGAATTATGGTCAGCTATGTTGTAGCCGGAGTTATTCTTACGGGTCTTGGGTTATATGAAAACCTCGTTGATTATGCGGGGTGCGGTGCAACAGTGCCAATTATAGGATTTGGTTATTCTCTTGCAAAAGGGGTTAAAAAAGCAATTGATCAGGACGGAATTCTCGGAATACTTTGCGGCGGAGTGAGAGCTGCTGCCTGCGGAATTTCTGCAGCAGTATTTTTTGGTCTACTGTTTTCGCTGATATTCAAACCTAAAAGTAAGAAGTAATTTTAAAATGAATAAGGAAACAGACTCCCGAACGACCCGTGGAACCTTGCAAATTGGCAAAACGGGCAGTTGGGGATGTCTGTCTCTACATTACCTGCCACCTGTATTTTTCTTCAATCTCGCATTTTTCTGATAATTTATTTACAGTTTCATTACATTATTTTTAATGTTAAATATTTTATCTTTTAATTTTTTCTGCAATATGTTAATATTAATATACTACATATATGAAAGGGTGCATACTATGAAAAAATTAATTGCAATGATTGTTTCGGCACTTATGCTCCTGCCATCATCGGGCGCAAATGCCGAATATCTGTATACTCAAAGCACAACAGAAAAAGTTGCCGGAGGAATAACCTACGAACAGCGCAGTATCCTCTCGGATTCCGGATGGATAAGAGCATACATTGCCTATGTTGACCTTTCAAACCCCAACACTGCTGTTAAAGTTCTCACCTCTTCCGAAGGAAGCAGCTACCTTTCAACTGTTCAGAAAATGGCATACGACAACAATACATCAATTGCAATAAACGGAGATTTTTTTAATTTCAGCTCCACTCAGACAAATATGCTTGGAATGGTGTATCAAAACGGAGAGCTGATATCTACCCCTGCACTCGACAATCAGGCAAGCTTTGTGCTCATAGACAGCAATCAGGTTATAATGGACTATTTCTCCTTTACAGCCACCGTGACATCTCCGCAAGGATATTCATGCCCTATATATCAGATAAACAAAATACCCGTTGACACCGGTGCAATTACTATGCTAACCGATAAATGGGCTTCAAAAACCTGGGGTGCCAACAATATGACAGAAATTATTGTTGAAAATAACGTTGTTACCCGGATAAACGAACCCGGTTCAGGTGCGATTCAGATGCCGGAAAACGGATATGTTCTTACTGCAAACCCCGAAATCAACGGATTTTTAAACAATTTTAGTGTTGGTGATGAGGTTAGCATCGACATTTCCATTAATCCGGACATCAGCGGAATCCGCGAAGCCACAGGCGGAAACACCGTCATTGTTGATAGCGGCAGAATTGCAAAATTCACAGGAAATGTCACCGGATATGCACAGCGTTCCTCTGTGGGCATATCCAAAGACGGCAAAACACTGATTCTCGTTGCAACCGACGGGCGAAAATCAGACTTTAAAGGTCTCACACAAGAAGGACTTGCTGAGCTTATGATATCTCTCGGCGCCCACAAAGCTATAAACCTCGACGGTGGCGGTTCAACCACGTTTATTAAAAAAGATTCCGCTGGAAATCAGCAGGCAGTCAACTCCGTAGCTTCTCTCAGAAATGTTTCCACAGCAATCGGTGTTGTGGACAACAAGCTTACAGGAGTGATGGCAACAGACGGCATTTTGAGTTCTTCAAGCGATACGGTATATGTTGGCGACAGCGTTAATCTTAAGGCAACATTCTATGATGAATACGGCAACGAATTCAAATTAGACCCATCACAGATTAAATATTCCGACTCCGACGGAAACATTTTGGAAAACGGAACATACTCTCCTCAAAATGCCGGAATGCACACAGTGTATGCACAGTGCGGAGAGATTATAGTCAGCAAAGATATTGAAGCCGTGAGCGAATTTTTCTCACTTGGAACAGACAAAAGCGACTTTGAATTATCAACGGGCGAAAAAACTCAGCTCAGTGCATTCGCTTATACCGTACACGGCAAAAAATTTCCAATAAGTTCACATTGCATTAATTGGACTTCTTCAAATTCTGCCGTGGGAGTTCAAAACGGTTTGGTTACTGCTTACGGCGAAGAAAGTGCTGTTATAACTGCCGAACTAAACGGAATATCCATAAGTGTGGCAGTAAACAAATCCAAATCCGGCATAAGAGCACCGCTTCCTGTTTGCGCACAAGACCCGTTGTATGGAAGTTTGCAATCTGAAAAAAACGTAGCCGTAACCGGACATATTCCAAAAGGAACCACTCTTTTTAACATTTTCTTTTCTCATAAAAGACTCGACAATCTTAAAAACTACTCACACTCATTCCTTATGGATAATTACTACACCGATGTGAACCCCGAAAACTCATCGACGGTGGCTTCATTCAGCACCCGTGAATATGACTCAACCACATTCATAACATTTGACAATTCGGGCGGTCCTATAACCCCGGATATTTTCAGAAACATTAAAAATATTGCAAACAGCGGTCAGAAAAATATAGTGCTCATCACAAAGAAACCCTTATCAGAACTCGAAAAAGACGGAGATGCCATTAAATCGATTTTAACAACCTGTGTTTTGGCAGGCAAAAACGTTTTTTCGGTTTCGGGAGCAACGGTGACCGGAGTTAATTTTGAAGAAGGAATCCGCTATCTCACAGCCGGAACTGTTGCACAATATAAGGTGGCAACATATGAATCAGATGCGCAGTATTGCTCATATATTTTGTTTCACATAAACGGTGACGATATTAAATATGAATTTATAAATGACCTGTAAAAACACATACACCCTTTGCACCCGCATCAATATAATCTTTCATATTTTCATGATTAACTCCACCAACAGCAAGGAACTTTATATGTGAAAGTGGAACTACCAAGGCTTTGAGGTAAGAGAGTTCAAGCTCAGAATTTGGATATAATTTTGCAAAATCTGCACCAAATCGATAAGCATTTGCTGCTTCCGTTTATGTATGCACAATATATGCCAAGTGCCGTAACTGAAAGCGAAGCACTGCCAAGAGCTTTTTTATTTCAAAGTTTTTAATAAAATTAACAACATTTTTATTTTCCGTGGAATATGTAATCCAGCAGGCATTTTTCACTCCGAATTAATTTATCTTCCAACCTGTTGCCTTTATAAATTCGTCAACATCAACCACGCAGCTATTTTGGCGAGCTTCTTCAATTGCAAGTGTTATCATATGGCTGTAGCAGGATTCTTCAATTTCAGGAATTGAATTTCCGCTGTAGTTACCGGTGAGATAATCATAGAGAGTAAGAATTATTCCGTCATCGCCTCCGGCGTGCCCAGCAACCACTCCGTCACTGCCCACAAGCGGAATGATTTCCTTTTGACGTGTTTTGAAATCGAACACCTCAACGGGGTTGTTGCCGTCTATTGAAGCATGAATTTCGCCCTCTGTTCCCACGATGTGTATAAATCTGCCGCCTTCATTGAATGCATTCATAGTAAAGGTAACGGTTACATCGCCTTCAAAAAACATATTAACAGTCTGATGGTCAACAACATCATTGTCACATTTATACACACATTTTCCGTATTGAGTTGTACGCAGAGCTTTTTCCACCTGCTCATCAGTCGGATTCACCTCTTTGGTGCAGGAGGTTCTGAACCACATATTTTCCTTGTCGTCAAGATAAAGTCTTACAGCATTATACGGACATGTCTCACTATGAGGACACCCATCAATACAATATTCAGGTGCACCAAGGGGTGCATTTTCTTTTTTGAAATATGAAAGCGAACCGAAAGATGTTACCTTTTTGCACTTTGCACCTATGAGCCATTGCAGAATATCTATATCGTGACAGGATTTCTGAAGAATCATAGAAGAACTTCGTCCGCTATTCCCCCAGTTACCTCTTACAAAGCTGTGGCTTTGATGAATATTTCCCACGCATTCTTCGTGGTTCACAGACATTACCTTACCGATTCTGCCACTGTCTATCATATTTTTAAGTCCTTTAAAAATATCGGTATAACGAAGAACCGTGCATATAACAACCTTTACACCGTTATCCACAGCACTTTCGGTTATAAGACGACACTCTCGTGCGGTTGGAGCAATAGGTTTTTCGAGCATAAGGTCATATTTTAATTCTATTGCTCTCATAGCCGGAGCAAAGTGATCTCTGTCCATAGTTGCAATAACTGCAATATCTGCAATTTTGCCAAGTTCGAAAAGCGGCTTCCAGTCGGTGAAGCATTTGTCTGACGGAAGATTATGCTTTTGTCTGATATAATTTCTGCGGCTCTCCACCGGCTCTGCCACAGCCACTACCTCAAAACGTTCGGGCATTCTTGCCATAATATCGGTATATGCACTTCCACGGCTTCCCGCACCAATTAAAACAACTTTTATTTTATCCATATTAAACCTCCGCTTATATAATATTATAGATTAGCATTTTATTATTTATATTTTCATTATACAACAGCGAATTTTATATGTCTATATCAAAATCGTTCATTAATTTACGTTTTTCGGTCATAAAACAAAAAGTTTTTCTTTACAAATCATAATAATTGTGATAAATTTATTGTAGATACAAAACATACATCAACGCAGTTTTTTTCCGTAAATCCACGTTTTCGGTTCAGGAGAGTGAGTATATGCTGTTTTATTCATACAAAGTCAATGAATTATTTGAAATAAAGGAATTTTACACCTTCTTTGATGAGGCATTTGTGAAAGACTATCGCTTCGAAGGCGAAATCCACAATTTTTGGGAATGTATGTATATTGAGGAAGGGTCAATTTGTATAACAGCTGATGAGCGTGTGTATAATCTCGAAAAAAATGAAATGATATTCCATAAGCCTATGGAATATCACAAATTCTATGTTACAAGCGACACGCCTGCAAAAGCAACTATATTCTCTTTTTCGTTCGAAGGTAAGTATATTGATTATTTTAGAGACGGTGTATTTTTTATTAAAGAAGAGCAAAAGAAAATTCTGGATTCTCTGCTTGATTATGTGCGTAAATCCTCACTCAATCTTCAAAAGGGCGATGAAGCCTTTGCAATGCAATATCTTTTGCCATTTAAAACATCCAAAACATATTCGCATATGGTGATAACATATATGCATCAATTGTTTTTGTCGCTGATAGACAACGGAAAACTTCTGCACAGGGCAACCGACCCGGATACAGAGCTGTTTCATATGGCTGTGGACTATATGAATTCAAATATTCACACTCAGGCAAAGGTTTCGGATATTGCAAAATCTTTTAACGTGAGTGAATCTACTCTCAAGCGGATTTTCGAAAAATTTACCGGCATTGGTGTTCACCGTTATTTTGTGCAGCTAAAGATGAAAACCGCAACAGAGCTTTTGCAAAATGGAGTGAGTGTGGGAAGTGTGAGCGAAAAGCTGGGCTTTAGTAGTCTGGGATATTTTTCAGCAGCTTATAAGCGTGAAACAGGGGTTAATCCGTCGGAAGCGAAGAAATTCTGACTTATCAGCAATTTCGCCGAATGAACCCGAAACGATTTTATTATTTGCAATAAGACTATCATATTTTTTATCTTTATAACATCATCTGTTTTGTCGCCGTCGTTTGAGATAAATTCAATTGAACCTTATTTTCAAAAGTCCCTCACAGGCAATAAGAATATTCAAGAAAGAATTCGGCACAACACCTATGGAAATACGAAAAGAAAAATTGAATTCTATTATAGGTTGAACTAAATTTCAAAAATGGGATGTAACAAAATGAAACATTTTGTTACATCCCATACATTTATTCTTCCAAAAGAGCTTTATTTTTCATAAGATACTCAACACCGGAATAAACCGTGAAAAGTGTGGCAATAAACATCGCTATGTAGCCGGGTGAACACATTTTTCCAAATATGTTGAGCATAAAAGGCGCGCTGTAGGCCGATTCATTGCCGAAAATAAACACGCATATTGTTGCGGCAATCTGAATGCAGGTTTTAACCTTACCGGTCATTGATGCCGCAATAACAACACCTTTTGACATTGCAATGGTTCTAAGACCTGTTACCATAAATTCTCTTGCAATGATTATTATAGCCATCCATGCTGCAATTTCTCCGGATTCCACAAAACAGATAAGAGCCGTTGCAACCATAAGCTTATCGGCAAGCGGATCTATGAATTTGCCGAAATCCGTTACCATCTTATAATTTCTTGCAACGTATCCGTCAACACCGTCGGTGAGTGCGGCAATTGCAAAAATCAAACACGCTACTAAATTATGATACGGAAATTCAACCATATAGGCAATCATAAAAATTGGTATCATAAAGATTCTTGACATTGTGATTTTGTTTGCTAAGTTCATATATATTCTTCCTTTCGCATTGGCAAATATTCTCAGATTTTAGCGGTAATATCATACTCCGTTGCATCCACAATCTGAGCATGCACTATATCTCCGGCATTTAGCTCCTCTGTGCTGTATACATACGCCCCCCCGTCCACATCGGGAGTATCAAAGGCGCATCTTCCAACATAGCAGAGTTCCTCTTCATCATAACCTTCAATTATGATATCGGCATATTTGCCTATTTTTTCAAGATTGAGCGAGTGTGAGATTTTCTGTTGGGTTGTCATGAGTATGTCCCTTCGTTCTTCCTTCACATCTTCGTCAATCTGATTTTCAAAATTATATGCAGGCGTTCCTTCTTCTTTTGAATACGTGAAAACACCCACTTTATCTATTCTGTATTTAATAAGAAATTCCTTTAATTTATCAAAATCATCCTGAGTTTCGCCGGGGAATCCGGTTATAAGCGAGGTTCTTAAAGTCATATTGTCTATTTTGCTTCTCAACTTTTCAATAAGCGCCTCAACATCTGCCTGACGGCTTCTGCGCCCCATTTTCTTCAGGATATTATCACTTATATGCTGAATGGGCATATCAAGGTATTTTACAACCTTATCATTTGATGCAATTTCATCTATTATATCATCACTTAAATTTTCAGGATAGCAATACTGCAAACGTATCCACTCAACACCCTCGATTCCGCCAAGTTTATTCAAAAGCTCAGCAAGAGAAGAACCGATGTCTTTTCCGTAGCACGCAGTATCCTGAGCCACCAATATAAGCTCTTTGACTCCGTTTGATGCAAGAGCCTGCGCTTCACTTATTATGCTTTCAAGAGGTCTTGAACGAAATTTTCCCCTGAGCTTCGGAATAATACAATATGTGCAGAAATTATCGCATCCATCGGCAATTTTAAGATAAGCCGTGTATGCAGGAGTGGTTTGAATTCTCGGAAGTTCAAAGCTCACGGGAGTATTTTCATCCCCCACTTCACACTGCTTTTTTTGGGTTTCATAATATTTTATAACAAAATCTGCAATTTTCGGATAATCGGTTGTACCCAAAATAACGTCAACCTCAGGCAGCTGCTCTTTAATCTCCTCGCTGTAGCGCTGAGCAAGACACCCTGTGCAAACAAGAAGCTCGCATTTGTCGTCTTTAAATCCTGCCATTTCCAAAATGGTGTTTATTGATTCTTCCTTTGCAGAATCAATAAACGCACAGGTATTCACAACAATAATTTCCGCTTCCGATGCATCGGCTGTTATTTCAAAACCGTTTTGAGCCAGAAGAGAAATCATTGTTTCGGTATCTGTTAGATTTTTTGCGCATCCGAGTGATATAAAACCTACTTTTTTATTCATTTGCCAACTCCTTGATTGCCGCATCAAGTGCGGAATTTATAATTGAAAAGTCAAAACCTCTCGATGCAAAATAACGCACAACAGAAGCTTTTGTTTTCATTTCGCCCAAATCACGGGAAGAATATTTTGAAATTATAATTTCTTTCATTTCCTCAATTCTTTCGTATTCATCATTATCCTGCAATATTTCTTCCGCTATATCGCCCGGTATTCCTCTGAGGCTCATTTCATAACGGATTTTTTTTGCGCCCCACATCTTCTCTTTGCAATGCTCAAAAAAAAGCATTGCATAATCATAATCATTTATATAGCCGAGTTCTTCAAGTTCATTTATAACCTCTAAAATAACGGCTTTGTCATATCCTTTCTCTGAAAGCTTGCCGGAAAGTTCTTTTGCCGACAGCGGTTTTCTCGACAAAATATCAAATGCCTTTTCACGGGCTTTTGAAAAATTGCACTCCATAATGCAATTTTCAATATCCCGCTCACTTAATACCTTACCGCATTTAATTCCCAAGCGGACTGCATCGGTTTCGTCAAGAGAAAAAGAATATTCGTCATCCACAAACACGCTGACTCTGAATTTGCAGTTTTTCTGAGGTTCAACCTTTGTGACTTTCATTAATCCTGCTTGTCAGCCTGCTGAGCTTTCAGCTCTTCGGCTCTTTTCTGACGTTCAGCCTCTTTTGCCGCATTTTCTTCTTCAATTCTGGCAATTATCATATCATAAACCGAATCTCTGAAACCGGGATTGGCCTTAAGATATTCCTTGGCTTTATCACGTCCCTGACCAATATGCTCGCCGTCGTATGAATACCATGCTCCGCCTTTTTGAATAATGTCATATTCAACAGCGGCATCAAGAATATTACCTTCTTTGGAAATACCCTCGCCAAACATAATATCAAATTCAGCTTCCTTAAACGGGGGCGCAAGCTTATTTTTAACAACCTTTGCTTTGGTGCGGTTTCCGATTATATTGGTGCCGTCTTTAATTGCTTCCACTCTTCTAACGTCTATTCTCACGGATGCATAGAATTTAAGCGCTCTTCCTCCGGTTGTAACCTCAGGATTACCATACATAACTCCAACCTTTTCTCTGAGCTGATTGATAAAAATTGCAACGGTGTTGGATTTATGAATAACACTCGTGAGCTTTCTGAGAGCCTGCGACATAAGACGTGCATGCAAGCCAACGTGAGAATCACCCATAACACCTGCTATTTCAGCTTTCGGAACAAGAGCTGCAACAGAGTCAACAACAATAACATCTATAGCTCCGCTTCTTGCAAGAGCTTCTGCAATTTCAAGCGCCTGCTCACCTGTATCCGGCTGAGACACAATGAGCCTGTCGATATCAACACCGAGTTTTTCTGCATACACAGGGTCAAGAGCGTGCTCGGCATCAATAAACGCAACTTCTCCGCCCTTTTTCTGAGCTTCTGCAATAACATGGAGAGACACTGTTGTTTTACCGGAAGATTCAGGTCCGTATATTTCAACAATTCGTCCTCTCGGAAGTCCGCCCGTGCCGAGTGCAAGGTCAAGGCTAAGAGAGCCTGTGGGAATAACTTCTATTTTACGTGCCGGTGCATTACCCAGACGCATTACAGAACCTTCACCGAAGGTTTTTTCAATCTGCGCAAGAGCTTCATTCAAAGCTTTTGCTTTGTCTCCGCTTTTGGAGTCTATTTGCATCTTTTTTTCTTTTGCCATTTTATCACCTCATCTATATTGTTCAATCCTCAGCTTAAGAATTGCCAAGGCATTTTGCACTGTCTGGATTCTGATTTCATCTCTTGTGCCGCCCAGATTCAGTTTTTCGAAAAATCGTTTTCCGTTTTTCGTGGCACATCCAACATACACAAGTCCAACAGGTTTTAAAAGAGTGCCGCCGCCGGGGCCTGCAATACCTGTTACGGAAACTGCAATATCCGCTCCCGAAACATTAAGCGCTCCCTCTGCCATTTCAATTGCCGTATTACTGCTAACGGCACCGAATGCTTCAAGGGTTTCGGTTTTCACACCGATAAGCCTGGTTTTGGCTTCGTTGCTGTAGGTCACAAAACCGTAGCCGTAATACTCAGAGATTCCCGGAACCGATGTGAGGCTTGCGCCAATCATCCCGCCCGTACAGCTTTCTGCGGTTGCAACCGTAATCTTTTTTTCGCATAGCAACGAATATATTTCATTTAAAAGAATTTTTATTTTTTCCATTACATCACCGTCAGACATCTATTGTTTCAACACCTGCGAGAGCTTCTTCAATAAGCTTCTCGGTATCGAGCCGCGACTGAGAAAGTTTTATTTTTTCAAGCTTCGGCTTAGTTGACGGATGCCTCGGGGTAAACACCGTGCAACAATCTTCATAAGGAAGAATAGAAGTTTCAAACGTGTCTATCTTTCTTGAGATTTCAACAATTTCCTCCTTGTCCATACCGATTACCGGACGGAAAACAGGCATCGAAACCGCATCGTCGGTAACGGCAAGAGCCGCCATGGTCTGGCTTGCCACCTGACCTATGCTCTCTCCTGTAACGAGTGCTGAGCAGCCTCTCTGAACTGCAATTCTTTCGGCTATATCCATCATAAATCTTCTCATAACAAGAGTAAGATGTTCTTCCGGACACTTATCGCGAATCTGAAGCTGAATTTCGGTAAACGGAACAATGTGCACTTTCAGACTTCCGGTGTAGCCTGCAACAATTTTAGCAAGCTTTAAAACCTTGTCTTTGGCTCTGTCGCTGGTATAAGGATAGCTGAAAAAGTGAACGGCTTCCATATACACTCCCCTCTTACCTATCATATATCCGGCAACCGGAGAATCTATTCCGCCGGAAAGAAGAAGCATTGCTCTTCCGTTTGAGCCAGAGGGCATTCCGCCCGCACCGTTTATACGGTCGAGATGAACAAATCCCTCTTCACGGATTTCAACATACACATTCACTTCCGGATTTCTCACATCAACCCTGATTTCGGGAAATGCTTCAAGAATTTCGTAGCCTATCTGCTCGCATATTTCGGGAGACTGAAGATGAAACTTCTTATCTGCACGTTTTGCTATAACCTTAAAGGTTTTTGCCGCTTTAAGCTCGGAAGCAAAATTTTCCTTTATGCACTGAGCAATCTTTTCCATATCTTTTTCACACTGATACGCAACAACTATCGACACAATTCCGAAAACCTTTTTAAGCTTTTCCACAATTGAGTCGGTGAAGCTGTCGTCTTCGGGTTCAATGTAGATTGTTGCCTGAGCCTTATATATATTAACCGGACATTCATCCTTTATTGCCCTTCTGATATTTCTCACGAGCATATCTTCAAACACGGGACGGTTAAGTCCTTTTAAAATAATTTCGCCGTATCTGACGAGTATTTTTCTGTTCATTAAAATCACCTATCGCATAATTTTTCTCAAAAGAGGAATTTCCTTCGAAAGCACCTCAGCAGTATATTCTATTTCTTCATCCGTATTGAAAGCGGAAAAAGAAAATCTTACCGCACTGTCTATAACATTATTTTTAAGCTTCATTTCTTTAAGAACATAGCTGAATTTATTCTTTTTGGAATTGCATGCCGAACCTGTGGAAACATAGATACCTTTCGATTCAAGAACATGGAGCAAAACTTCGCTTTTCACTCCCAAAAACGATATATTCACCACAGAGCACACAGAATTTTCAGCCGAGTTTATCACAACGTCTTCAATTTTTTCTTTTAGAAGCATAATCAGTTTTTTCTTTAAACCATCTATAATTTCAACTTCTTTATCGAGCAATGCATATTTTAATTCACACGCTTTTGCAAAGCCTGCAATTGCAGGAAGATTTTCCGTTCCGGAACGAAGCCCTGATTCCTGCCTGCCGCCAAAGCCCACAGGAGTTATTTTCACACCGTTTCTCACATACAGCGCACCAATTCCTCTCGGACCGTGGATTTTATGGGACGAAATGCTCATCATATCAATGCGTGATTTTGCAACGGATATCCTGAGCTTTCCGAAAGCCTGAACCGCATCAACGTGAAGCATACACTTTCTGTGGTCGCACATGGCGGAAATTTCATCTATTGGAAAAATTGCGCCGTTTTCGTTGTTGACATACATAAAACTAAGAAGAATCGTATCATCATTTATATTTGCTTTAAGCTCTTCAAGATTTGGAAAGCCATACTCATCAACGCCCACATAAACAACATCAAACCCTTCTTTTTCAAGTTGTTTGAAAGATTCCAGAACTGCGGCGTGCTCTGTTGACTGAGTGATAATCCTTTTGCCTGAGCGTACATTAGCCCTTGCGTATCCCAAAATTGCGATGTTGTCGCTCTCGGTTCCGCCGCTCGTGAAATACAGCTCATTATCTTTGCAATCTATAAGAGATGCCACAGTGTGCCTTGAAGTTTCAAGCAAATCTTCCGCCTTTTTGCCAAAACGGTGAAGAGACGAAGGATTTCCATAGGTTTCAAGAGCAACTCTGCCCATTAAATCAATAACTTCATCATATGGTTTTGTTGTGGCGCTGTTATCCAAATATACTTCCATTTCACATTCACTTTCTGTTTGAAATTCAAAAATCTATTATGACATTATTACTTAATATAATAACACATATAGGATTTTTTTTCAAGGGTTTATATTAATTTTATATAATATTTTATTTTCAAAATGGAGAACTTAAATAAATTCCACTGTTGACGTTTTCTTATTAAGATATTATAATATATATTACCATATTAAATTCGGGAGGTTATAATGGACGGATACACAGGAAGTAAACTGAAAGATGACATCAGAATTGGCAAGCTCTACAGCGTTCATTATTTTGAATATTCAAAAAACTTCAGATTCAACGGAGAATGCCACAATTTTTGGGAGGCTGTTTACGTGGATAAGGGTGAAATCACGGTTGTTGCAGATAAAACCGAGCACCTTCTTTCGCACGGGAAAATGATTTTTCATAAGCCGAACGAGTGGCATGGTCTGAGAGCAAACGGGGAAACAGCTCCGAATCTTATTATTATTTCCTT
Source organism: Clostridia bacterium (assembly GCA_045536915.1). Lineage (GTDB taxonomy): Bacteria > Bacillota > Clostridia > UMGS1810 > UMGS1810 > RGIG1828. The sequence goes on along the minus strand of JAZSOL010000113.1, from coordinate 2,115 downwards.
TGAATGCAACTCACCGGCAATGAAATTTTTTGAAAATAAAATAGTAACAGTTGGGCAAAGCCAGAAAAATCTTCTGTCCAAAATTATTGTTGAATACACAAATGTGTTTTCAACTGTTCTTGACAATCCTGCAACAACAGTACTCGAAAAACACTCTTCCCCCAAGCTTTTTGGCGCCGAACAACTCATCCGGTTATACATATCAGAGCTACTGCTTCTTCTTATGCGCGAAAATGATACTCTGCAATACAAAACCTTCACCGGCAACAGAATCGATTCAAACATAGATTCGGTCCTGATGATAATGAATGCAAATGTTTTTGGGAAAATAACTCTTGCAGAGCTTTCAAGAAAAAGCGGTATGAGCAGTGCTTCGCTTTCGGCATTGTTTTCAAAGCATTTCAAAATGGGTGTGATGGATTATTTTTTCAGAATGAAAACTGAAGTTGCAAAAAAATATCTTCGCGAAGACAACTACAACATAACCCAGATTTCAGAAATACTTGGCTACTCTACCGTGCACTATTTTTCACGTCAGTTTAAAAAGATAACCGGTATGAACCCCACTCAATATGCAAATTCTGTGAGAGCACTCACAGATATCGGAAAATAGATTTATTTTTTATTTACAAATTCGACATAATATGCTATAATTTTCTCATACAGTACCATACAGGAGGGAATAAGCATGAAAAAATTAATATCGTTGCTTGTTTTAATTATTATAATTGTGGCATCGCATACACCTGTTACGGATGTTTATGCCGATTATGAAACGATTAAAATATACGGTCCGGACGGATGTGAATATCGTGTTTTTGAATTTGAACTTGAACAATACAAATCCGTTGGATACTACACAGATATAAACGACGTTATCAGAAAACTCTACGCACCCGACGGCAGGGAAATATCGGTTTTCCTTGCTCAGGTTCCGGCATACAAGGCTGTTGGATGGTATGAAAACTTAAACGACGTGATTTCCACTGTGTATGCTCCCGACGGAAGAGAAGCTGTTGTTTATTTATCTGAGCTTCCCTCATATCTTGCGCTTGGCTGGTACGCAGACAAGTCATATGTTACAACGGTTATGGCAGCACCCGACGGACGTAAAATAACAGTGTACAATTCTCAGATCACAGACTACATAAACGTTGGCTGGATACCCGTTCAAAGCGACTCAATCACCACGTCAAAGCCAATTGTTGCACTCACATTTGACGACGGCCCACGCCCGGCATCAACAGGGCGGATTCTCAACACACTTGAAGCCTACAATGCAAGAGCCACATTCTTTGTTGTGGGTTATCTTGCAGTTGAAAATGCAACGATTCTTCAAAGAATGCAGTCACTCGGATGCCAGATAGGAAATCACTCATACTCTCATCCGGATTTAACAACTCTTTCCGCATCCGGAATTGCAACTCAACTCAACTCTACCGCAAACGCAGTTTACAGCGCAACAGGGTTATATCCAACAGTGATTCGTCCGCCCTATGGCTCTAAAAATTCCACGTTGCTTGCAACGGCAATGCAACCCCTTATCCTCTGGTCAATTGATACCCTCGACTGGAAATACAGAAATGCCGACAGAGTAACCGAGCAGGTTCTGAGCTACATTAAAGACGGCGATATTGTTCTGATGCATGACCTCTACGACACTACGGCTGCAGCCGTGGAACGAATAGTTCCCGAACTGATTAAAAGGGGTTATCAACTCGTCACAGTGGATGAACTGGCAGCATATAAAAATAAACCGCTTCAGCCGCACAATTTCTATACATGCATTCGATAATAAAATATCCCATCTTGCCCAACGGGAATCCATTTGTGCTTCAGCACCATATGTTATCTGCGGAGCAGAGAACACAACAAAAACAAGGTAATGTAAAAAAAGTCCAGAACGTCAAAAGCATGATTAAAGCCTGACATTAGTGATAAAGTACCTTTTAAAACTCTAAAATTTACACTATGTGTTGAAAAACATCGATTTTACGATGTTTTTCTCTTTATAAAATGCTTTTGACTATAGACAAATCTCACCACTCGCAGTACTTTTGTACAGCTTCGGGTTATCACCCCAAGCAGGATAAATCCTTGCTTGGGGTTCGATTT
>JAZSOL010000307.1:0-4974 GCA_045536915.1 Clostridia bacterium | reverse complement strand
GTTCCTCAGGCGGTTATTCCCTGTGCTCTTGGTGGTACAGCTCTGGATGACTGGAAAAAGGAATGCAGAAATGAAAATAATCTATATGGATTAATGCTCAGAAGATTTAAGGAAACCGGCAGCTTTATACGCGGTATATTCTGGGATCAGGGTGAAGGGGAAGCATATGCAGGCAATGATTTTACCGGAAAAATGATAAAATTTATATCTGACATAAGAAACGATATGAATAATCCGCACTTACCTTTTGTTCAGGTGCAGATTGCAAAAACCTCAGTTCCTTCAATATGCAGTAATCCTCAAAGCGGTATAGAATGGTCAAGAATAAAGGAAGAACAAAGAACACTTGAGGAAAAAATACCTGCTTTGAAAACTGTATCGGCTGCTGATGCTGATTTTGACGATATGATTCATTATTCTTCGCAATTTCAGCAAAAAATGGGAAGCAGAGCAGCAAATGCAATGGCAAAGCTGACAGGTGAAGGCGGATTTGAACCGCCGTATCCTGCAAAAATTACATATAGAAAAGATTTGGAATATTCACCGTTTAACTACATTTTTGATATTTATTATGAAAATGTTAAAGAGCTAAAATCAGATGGAATACCGTCCGGATTTTCAGTGGTTCCTGCGGGATGGGATTTGAAAAATATTTTTAATCCGTCTGTGGGTATTCAGAAAATTAAAATTAATAAAAATGTTGTAAGCCTTTATACGGAGGTAAGAGATAATCCGGAGGATGTCTGGATTTTTTACGGCTTCGGTCATATGGCGCATTGCAATATTTCAACAGATACGGGATTTTCACTTCCGGCAATGGGACCGGTTACGGTGATGGGGGAAACTTTATATGAACAAACTGAAAAAAGGAATGCAATTTGAAAATGACAAATACTATGTTGCTTCCGGGGAAATTATTGATATATATTTGGACGATACCTTTTACTGTGATAACAAAGAAGCACTTTCGGCATCAGTTTCGATGGGAAGCTCATGCCGGGTTGCTTTCCTGCTTGAAAATCTGAAAGATACAGTTCTTGATTTTAACGGTGCAACATTGATGTTTCATGGCAGAATTGTACCCTTTGTGCTCATAGACTGTGAGAATGTTGTAATAAAAAATCTGAAAATAGATTATGACCGTCCGTTTTATACTCAGGCAGATGTGCAAAGCATTGGAGATGGAGAAATGGAAATCCGCATTGACAACGGATTTGATTATGAAGTTAAAGACGGTTATCTGTGGGCAAAATCGGAAACATGGGAAAATAATCTTAACAAAAATGACTGTTTGTTGTGGTTATATGATAAAACTCATAATAAAAGTTATGATATAATTTTAGCTCTTTTTGGCGATGAAATATTTCCAGATGAAAATCCGCCGCTTCCAATAAGACAACTCAGCATAGAAGAAAAAAACGGCAAACAAATTATCAGAGGCAGTATTCCTGAAAGCTGGGATTGTAATGACGGAAACAACGTGCTCGTTATGACTCATGAACCACGTAATAAGCCATGCTTTACAACTGTTGGCGGAAGTGATATAACTATTGAAAACTGTATTGTTATTCACGGTGCGGCAATGGGTATGATATATAAACACACCAAAAACATTACCGTTGATAATTTCTCCATGTATTGCAATTACGGAGGTAATGGCAGATGGGTAACCGCCAATGCTGATGCTATTCACTGTTTTAATTGCTATGGCAAAATAGAAATTAAAAACTGCCATATGGAAGGTCTGCTTGATGACACGGTAAACATTCACTGCAACTATTTTTCGGTGAAGGAAATAAACAAAAATGTTTTGACAATGCATTCTCATTCCTGCTATTATCTGCCGTATAGCTTGTGGTTTTGCAAAGGTGATACTATTTCGGTATACAAAGGTCAGACTCAGGAAAAGCTTGCTGAACTTAAAGTCACAGACATTAAAGTTGATGAAGAGAATAAAGTTCAGTATTTTACCGTTGATGGAGATACTGGTAATATTTCAGCAGATGATACGGTTGAAAATATGTCGGCTCAGCCTGAAGTGCACATTCACGATTGCGTTTTTGGGGAATTCAGAGGCACAATGAGACTTCAGAGCCGTAACAAAACGGTTGTGGAAGATTGTGTGTTTGCAAATAAAGAGGTTTCAATGCTTTTTACAGGAGACACAACATACTGGTATGAATCCGGACCGGTTAATGATATTAAAATAAGAAGATGCAAATTTAAAGGCAGTAATGGTGCACCAAGATTTGATTTTTTTGGCGAAGCGAAATTTACAGACAATGAAAAATACTATCACAAAAATATTGTGGTTGAAGACTGTGAATTTATAGATTGCAAAAATATCGCAATGCTCAGGCGTGTTGACGGATTTACATTAAAAAACAGCAGAGCCGGAAAAGATGCATATATAACACTCAGTAAATGCAGAAACGTTGAAGCTGATGAATGTGTTATCCTGAAAAGTATAGAATAAGATGAATCCGAAGCTTATACTTTGCATATTTAAAGAAGTTCAAAACCGGAAACGAGGTAAATAATGTATGGATAGATTAATAAAAATATGTTGTATTAAGCCCAAAAATTCTCTGGAAATAAAAGAGTCACGCATAGGTCTTGGTATGGAAAAGCTCGACAGAGATTCCTTTGATCCCGAAAAGGCATATGATAAGGTTCGGGCTTTAGGGATAAAGTGGGTAAGACTTCAGTCAGGATGGCAAAAAACCGAAGGAGAAAAGGGAGTATATGATTTTTCGTGGCTTGACAGTCAGGTGGATAATCTTATAAAAAGAGGAATTCAGCCGTGGCTTTGCCTGTGCTATGGAAATCGGCTGTATGATGAGCTTGCAAAGGAATACGTGGGTGCGGTGGGATGCCCGCCTGTAAGGACCAAAGAGGCGAATGATGCGTGGCTTAATTACGTAAAAAAAGTTGCAGAGCATTTTAAAGGCAGAATAACCTATTATGAAATATGGAACGAGCCTGAAGGCGGCTGGACTTGGAGACCGAATCCGTCGTCAAAGGAATATGCGGAGTTTTGCATTGAAACGGCTTGGGCAGTTAAGGCGGTTGATAAAGATGCGAAAATAATAACCGGATCTCATTATGATGATACCATGGAAAGCTTTGATGAAGAGTTTTCACACGGTATACTCGATGTTACGGATGCTGTAACCTATCATATATACAATTATGACGAACGCCTCGCAATTCAAAGGGCAGAAGCTCTGAGAGGTCTTTTGCAATATTACGGAAAAGAGGATGTTGAAATTATTCAGGGTGAATGCGGTTCTCAATCTCAAAGCGGCGGAAACGGTGCTCTTTATTGGGTCAGATGTGATGAAGCTATGCACAAAAAATATATGCTGCGTCATGTAATGGCAGATATTTTGTCGGGAGTTAAGTTCACCTCGGTGTTTTCGTGTGTGGATATGGCAGAAGACCTTGATGCTAAAAGTGGTTCTCCGATTTTAAAGTGCGGTTATTTTGGGATGCTCAAGGCTGAATTTGATTGTGCAACCGGAAATGTGATTGGAGATTATACGGAAAAGCCTGCATATTATGCATTGCAGAATATTTGCTCTGTTTTAGACGAAAATGTAACACCGGTATATATTCCTCACATTATAACCCCGAAAAAATCAGAGCGTATTGACGGTTTTGATTGCAGTGCAAAAGATATCATCTGCGGCGGACTTTTGAAGCAAAACGGTTCAAAAGCGTTTGTATACTGGAATTCAACAGATATGGTAACAACAAAAGAATACGAATCAACAATTACTTTTGAAATTTCCGGAGTAGATGGCGATGTACACCTGATAGATCCTGGTGAGGGTTATGTGTATGAAGTTCCCGGTACGGTAATGGAAAAATGCGGTGAAACGGTATATAAATTTTCGAATATTATAATAAAAGATTATCCTCTGATAATTACATTCGGGAAGTTTTATGAAGCTTAATTCCGGAATATATCGGTATCAAACATTATACGGATAATAAATCCGGCAAATCAATAAATATTTGAAAAATCCAAAAACCAACAGCCTACACAGTATGCGTAAGATGTTGCTTTTTACATTCGGCTTGAATGTGATATGGTAAATTTCGGTTATCGGTTAGTGCACCCGATGAAATCGAAATGGTGGAATACATTAATTTTGTTAACTGCATTCATCCAAACGATATTGGTCATTTTGAAATGGCTGTGAAAATGGCAGATGCAATAAAACAGTTGATATGAGCTTTGTTTAAGATAATGTAACATACATAAATAATTAAAACTTCCTGTGACTTGGGTTTGCGGTTTTTTTGTTTCTTTTTTTGGTATTGAAATCTATATACATGTCTGATCACCGTATTAATTATAATATATCGGTTTGAAAATGTCAATATCATCCGATGATTTGGAATATAGTGAAAAAATAAGGAAGGTTATGTCTGTTAAAATGGTGAGGAATGTAATATAATGTATTCATCAAAAGAAAGGATGGAGATAACATTGAATATTACATATCTCTTAATTATTATTCCGGGAGTAACTTTTCAGAATGTGATGAACAAAGAGTTCAACAAAAAAGTAAAAATTGGCGGTGAATATTTTTTCTCACTTGCCACATCATTGTTTGCAGCTGTATTTTTTGCCTTAACATCAAAGGGATTTTCGTTTGAAGTTGGAGTTCTTCCTTACAGCATAGGCTTTGGTGTTTGCTATGCAGCCACAACCGTAGCAACTTTTCTGGCAATTGCCAGCGGATCGCTTTCCATAAGCTCTCTTGTGATATCATATTCGCTGATGATACCAACCATGTACGGAATTTTCTTTCTCGGAGATTCTGTAAGCATGGGATTTATAGTGGGAATTATACTTCTTGTAATATCGCTTGCTCTTATCAATAAGCCCACAAATGATGTTCCCATAACGGCAAAGTGGATATTTTATTTGCTTATTGCATTTGCAGGAAACGGAATGTGCTC
>JAZSOL010000127.1:0-9637 GCA_045536915.1 Clostridia bacterium | reverse complement strand
TATAGTCAAAAGCATTTTAGAACAAAATTGACTTCGTCAATTAACTGTTCGCTTCGCTCACAATTTTATAAGGAAAATTTTGTTGTTACAAGCAATTGCTGACGCAATTTCCTATGTAATAAAGAGAAAAACATCGTAAAAACGATGTTTTTCAACATATAGTGTAAATTTCAGAATTTTAAAAGGTACTTTATCACTAATATCAGACTTAAATCATGCTTTTGACGTTCTGGACTTTTTTTACATTCCCAATTTTGTTAGAATATTTTTTTGTTTTTGGGATTAACAATATCACGCCAATCCATATCGCCACGGTCAAGACCGTGAATCAAAACTTCTGCGGTTGCCATATTGGTTGCAATCGGAACGTTGTGGATATCACAAAGCTTCAAAAGAGGTGCAACATCCGGCTCGTGAATCTGAGTTGTCAGAGGATCACGGAAAAACAATACCAAATCTATTTCATTATAGGCAATACGCGCACCAATCTGCTGGTCGCCGCCCTGCGGACCGGATAAAAATCTGTGAACATTCAACCCTGTTGCATCAGTTATCAAGCCACCCGTTGTGCCGGTAGCTATCAAATTATGCTTACCAAGTATACCTTTATATGCTATACAGAACTGTACCATAAGTTCCTTTTTCTTATCATGTGCTATTAATGCGATATTCACAATCAATACCCTCCCTGTTTATTTTTATATAAATTTATTTTTAAAAAACACTTTTTGTTTTTTTACTCATACTAAAAGATACGTTTTCACCAAGAATACGTCTGCATATATTCCTGAGTGCAACTGATGCCGGAGTTTTGCGGCAAACAATCGGCTCACCGCTTGACATACTTTTCAAAACCGCTTCGTCATAGGGAATAATTCCTATAAGCTTTAATCCGGTTTCGTCTATAATATCCTCTGCGCAGATATCATTTTCACCGTTTGTTATTTCTGCTTTATTAATAATGAGATATCTGTTTTCCGGAAGTCTGCTTTGATTTTTCAAAATCCTCAGTGCCGTGTTGCCAACAGAAAAACCGTCTTCACACGTTACAGCAAGCAAAATGTCGGATACTGCACAGCATATATCAAACTCTGCCCCAACCGGGCTTGAACAATCCAACACCACAAAATCATACTCATCAGAAACCGAGCGTATGATTTTCCATGTGGCATTTCTCAGCTCGGAATCAGACTCAGATACCGATGATGCAAGAAAATCCGGAATATACTCCTTATCCGAATGAACAACTGCTTCCTCAAGCTTACACTGAGCGCTAATGACATCTCCGATATTATATAAAACAGAATCTGTAAGACCAAGAATCGCATCATCATTTCTCACACCGAACGCAAAATCTATTAAAAGAGTTCTGCATTTCAATGAAGTGAATCCGCAGGCAATATTGGATGCTGCAAACGATTTGCCAACACCGCCTTTTCCGGAAAAAACAGTTATAACTGTTGCCATATTAAAACACTCCTGTCATAGTATACCACATAAAAGCAATTTTGTCTATAATGTATTTTGAACAAATATCACATACATTTTTTATCTAATAAGCGAATTTTTTTTGGTTATTACATCACCGGCTTGTTTGGAATTCAGTTTGAAATACTCATCATAAATAGCTTTTGCAATAGGTGCCGTTGAGCTTCCGGAACCCGCATTTTCAATTACGATTGATATTGCAATCTGAGGCTTATGGTATGGTGCATAGCTAACAAACACACCATTTGCACTTCCGCCGTTTATCTGCGAAGAACCTGTTTTACTGCAGGTTTCTATGGGATAATCCCCAAACACACTACTCGCCGTTCCCTCATAGCTAACAAGACGCATACCCCGGGTTACAGCTTCATATGTTGACTCACTCATTTCAACAGTATCCATTTTTTCACTGTTTGTTTCGGATATTATGCTTCCTGTAGCGTGGTCACGGATGCATTTTAAAATATGGGTCTTATAAATTGTACCGCGGTTTGCAATTGTGGATGTATAGTTGGCAAGCTGAATTGGTGAAAAAAGATTATACGACTGCCCTATTGCCATCTGAAGTGTATCACCCGGATACCAGATTTCGTTGAATGTTTTTTCCTTATATTCTTTTGTTGCAAGAACACCCGTGGTTTCGCCGTCGAGTTCAATACCTGTTTTTTCGCCGAGACGCATTTTTTTGCCATATTGCTCAAGCGTGTCTATTCCAAGACGCTTTCCTGTTTCGTAATAATAGTAGTTACACGAGTTTTTAAGTGCATTTGCCGCATCCATGGGTCCGTGGGTTTCTCCGCTTTCGGTATATACCCAGCAATTGAATTTCTGGTCATAATACTCATAAACACCCATATCCTCAATAATTGTTGAGGGACTCACAATTTTTTCTTCAAGAGCGGCAATTGTTGTGAGCATTTTAAAAACTGAACCCGGAGGATAAGCGCCGCTTATTGCTCTGTTAAACAGAGGTTTCGATGCATCTGTGCTGAGAATCGAATAGTCCTTACTGAAGCGTGCCGGGTCATAAGTGGGATAGTTTGCAATCGCAAGAATTTCTCCCGTGTTGACATCTTCAACAACCACCGCACCGCCTCCAACATCCGCACCGGCGTTATCGGCATTATGCCAGCTGCTTTGCTTTATTGATTCAACGGTATCTGCAAGAGCTTTTTCAGCAACACGCTGAAGGTCTATATCTATAGTGAGCATTGCATTATTTCCGGGAATCGCGGCAATTTCTTCTATTTGGGCATCTTCCCCCACTCTTCTTGAAACACTCTTGCTTCCGTCCACACCTTTGATATGGCTTTCAAGAATCTTTTCCAGACCGTCTTTTCCAATTATTGAATTCATTCCGTATCCTTCGGATTTGTGCTGTTCGTATTCATCACCGGAAATCAGCCCCACACGGCCGAGAATATGCGCTGCAAGTGTTCCGTGCATATAGTTTCTGACAGGTGCGCTCGTGACATTAAGACCGGAATAAAGCTTATTATTTTCCTCAATTGCCGAAACTGTTTCTATTGAAACATCGGAAGAAAAATTAAAAGGTGAAGCCGAAGAAAATCCTCTTACAGCCATTTCATAACGTGCCGATGCAATATCACGCATTTCTTCTAAAGTGTAGCGTTTATCGATATTGAATTTTTTTGCAAGTGTGTTCATACACTGCTTCGCATCAAGATTATCGGAAATTCCTATGGAGAACTTGAAATTCCTTATTTTGGTTTCAAGCTCATCACCTTCAAGGTCTTTATATTTAAAAATATAATTTTTGCCGTCTACAGCAATGGGGAATGTATCAACATATTCATCATCATTTTCCCTGAAGAGTTCCACCGTGTTCACAATTAAATCATTGAGCTGGTCATCGGACATTGAAGAGTTATTAAAATAAACAGAAAATCCGAGCCTGTTGGACACAATTGTTCTGCCGTAGCGGTCGAGAATCTTACCTCTTGGCGCAGTTATTGTTTCGTAACTCGACAAATGAGCTTCGGATTTCGCCTTATATTCATTGGCATCAACTATCTGCAGTTTGATAAGTCTCACGGTTATCAGAGCAAAAAGAAGCAATGAAATTGCCGATATAACAAAAAATTTGTCTTTTAATTTCAGTAGCATTTAAATCCCTCTTATGTATTCATTTTTGAGCCATAGCGTCCAGTATCTGACAGGAATGCAGATAACACTGTTTAATACAGCTTCGGGAAGCATATATCTCCAGAAGCAATAGAACATTGATATTTCATCAAATATCCCCTTTGTAAGAAACAAATAGAGAAAATCATATGCAAATGTCAGAATAAACACCAAAACCACAGCCAGAACGCCGTTTTCATAATAAAAGCGGTTTGTGAGCCAGCATATGCCGAGAGTCATAAACATAATCATGAGCGTTGAGAGTCCAAACAGAGAATGAGAAGACACCGCATCCATCATCAGACCGCAGGTTACACCGAAAATGAGTGTTTTTGCGTGTGTGTTGGACATTGAATACAAAATTATGAAAACAAGCATATAGTTTGGCAAAACATCAAATAATTTTATGTATTGTCCTGCCGTGGTCTGAAAAACCAACAGCAGAAACAAACTGAGAAAAGTAAGAAATTTTTTCATACTCTTAAAAACCCTTCATACATTACATTTCATATCAAAACAAATTTCAGTTTATAATAACAAAAACCTCTCCGAGTCCGGAAAAATCAACAGTTGGTTCAACAATTGCATCCTGAGACAAACCGTTTGGATTAACTGTGATTTCTTTTATTTTTCCGATTGATATTCCCCCGGGATATATACCGCCTTTACCGGACGTCACAAGCAAATCGCCAATTGCAATTGCAGAATCGGTGGTTGCATATTTCATAACGCAAAGCCCGGAATCATAACCTGAAATATCACCTTTGACGATGCATCCCTCATCTACTCTTTCCGCAACAGCTCCCACAGATGACGAAACATCAATAATGGTTGTGACTTCAGCCCAGTTTCTTCCGACATCACTCACATAACCCACAAGACCCGTTTCGTTTATAACGGTATCATTCTTTTTAATACCGCTGCTCATACCTTTGTTTATTTTAAGGATACTTGACCAGTTCTCGGCTGAATATGATGTTACATTTGCCGCCTTGAGCTTATATTCCTCATGATTTTTCTTAAGGTCAAGCATAGAACGCAGATGTGCATTTTCTTTCACGAGTTCGTCATAATCCCGCGCACGCTTTTCAAGCAGAATTATCTGCTGTTTTAAAATGGTATTTTCATCATCAAATTTTTCAGCATTTGAAGCATATTTCAGACAATTGCTCACATACATAAAAAACGACTGAAACGGAGAAAGTATAATGCCGAACGTATCGGTGAAAATATTTGCAACGGGTCTTCCTGTTGCCGAAACAGCCATAGACAGTGTTAAAATTGCCGTTATCAGTATTACTATTATCTTATTTTTGTTATCTCTGAAAAAAATCATTGGTAAACACCCACTAAATTCTCTTGTATTATTTTATATCAGCTTTACCGCCCAGTATCATTCCTGCGCCGAGTGCAACGCTTTCAAGCGGTTTATCTGCAATTCTCACCGGCATTCCGGTTGATGAGCATATAAGACGGTCAAGTCCGTTTATAAGCGCACCTCCGCCCGTTAGAGTTATGCCCGACAGAAGTATATCGGAAGAAAGCTCGGGCGGAGTTTCCTCCAAAACGGATTTAATACTCTCGAGTATGAGGGAAATTTCGGGAAGAACCGCACAGCGTATGTCTTCTCCCGTAACATAGGTACTGCAGGGCATTCCACTGAAAACATTTCTTCCGCTTAAAAGTTCGCGGTAGGTATTACTTCCGTTTTGCACCGTACCTATTTTCATTTTGAGCATTTCGGCGGTTCCCTCTCCTGCCGCTATGCCATATTTTTTGCGGATATATCTGATAATGGCTCTGTCGAGAGCATCACCGCCAAGCTTCACCGTTTTACTCACAACAATTCCGCCGAGCGATATAACTGCAATTTCGGTTGTTCCTCCGCCAATGTCAACAATCATACTTCCCGACGGCGCCGCAACGTCAATTCCGGCGCCTATTGCCGCCGCCATAGGCTCATCAACAAAACGGACTTTCCCAAGTCCTATTCCTCCGGCGGCGGCTTCAACGGCTTTTCTTTCAACCGATGTTATTCCGGCAGGAATGCAGATTACTGCATCAGGCTTTAAGCCGCGCTTCCTGCTCAGAATTTTTTTAACAAAATATCCAAGCATAAAGCCTGTGTATTCAAAATCAGAAATCACACCGTCTTTAAGCGGTCTGACAGCTTTTATCATTTCAGGTGTGCGCCCGAGCATCTTTTTTGCTTCTGTTCCCACAGCAAGAATTTTTTTGCTTCCTTTTCTTACGGCAACAACACTCGGTTCGTCGAGCACAACACCTTTGGATTTAAGATATATTAAAGTATTGGCAGTTCCAAGGTCAATTCCTATATCGTTTTTTGACACAGGTCAGTCCCCTTTCAAATTATTACACCAAACTCCTTTTTCAAAAGACCATAAAGAGAAGCAACAGGCAAGCCAACAACATTGAAAAAGTCGCCCTCTATCTTCTCCACAAAAACACCGGCATACTCCTGAATACCGTATGCTCCTGCTTTATCATAGGGTTGGTATGTAGTTATATAATTTGAAATTTCTTCATCGGAAAGCTCTGAAAAAAACACTTCGGTAACAGAATATGCTGTAACCGTTTTCATATCGCTACTGTCGGAAACTGCAATGCCAGTGTAGACCCTGTGTGCCCTGCCCGACATAGCTTTGAGCATTCTGAATGCATCGTCATAATCCTTTGGCTTGCCAAGAATTTCGCCGTTTAATTCAACAACGGTATCGGCGCCTATAACGTATCTGCCCTTGCCGCATTTTGATGCGACGAATGAAGATTTAAGCATTGCAAGCTCCTGAACATAGATTGCAGGACTGAGCTCTTTTGAAACAACACTTTCATCAACATCGCTTTCAAGAACATCAAATTTCAGACCTATATTCGAAAGAAGCTCTTTTCTTCTCGGCGATTTGGAAGCAAGAATGAATTTCATAAACCCGTCCTCCGTTTAAAATGCACCTGTGGAACCGAATCCGCCGCTTCCGCGTTCGGTTTCTTCGAGGTTTTCAACAACATTAAAATTAGCCTTTGCCACTTCCATTATAACAAGCTGAGCAATTCTTTCCCCGTTTGTTACGGTGTATTCCTCATTACTCAGATTAATAAGTGCAACTTTTATTTCTCCGGTATAGTCACTGTCGATAACGCCAACGCAATTTGCAAGAGTTATTCCGTGTTTGGATGCAAGTCCTGATCTGGCAAACAAAAATGCTCCGTACTGAGGAGATTTTAGCGATATTGCAATTCCCGTCGGGATAAGCGCTCTTTCAAGAGGTTTAAGCACAACATCCTCTTTTAAAGCCGCCGTCAAATCCATTCCGGCCGAACCTTTTGTTGCATAAAAGGGCAACTTCCTCTCTATATTATTATCCAAAAATTTAATATTAATCTCAACATTTTTCATTATACAAACTTTCCTTTCTTTTTCAGGAAATTCCATTATAAAAATGTCCGCGCGTGAAAAATCCGTTTGCTTTAAGACCTTTTTCATAATGCTTCATAATTTCTGCCATTTCATCGGGCAATTCATCGGTAAAATCAAATCTGTAGGCCCCGATTTTGCACGCATCAACCTCTTTCATTCTGTCTGCCATATAAACAGGTGCGCTGTTGTATATAACATTTGTGCACGTTGATTTATCTGCAATAACCGGAAAGCATATGTTTTTCCGGTCTTTAAGATAGTATGTTTCATCGGGTTTGCAACTGCATTTTCCGATTGCTGATTTAACCACGCAGTTTTTAACCGTCATCAGCGCAATTTTCCCATACACAACAACTTCCGTATCAAATGATTTGGTAAGCTCCTTAATCTGAGCAAGCGTAAGCTCCGTTGAAACGCAAATTCTTTTTACTCCGGATGATGCAAGCATTCTCATACTCAGGCTATTTGTAACGTTCATTCTGTAGTCCGAAACAATTTCAAAATCGCCACTTAGCATCTGAAGCTGACCGATATTCGTTATGCACACGCAGTCTGTTGAAATATCTGAAAAATCCCACTTATACCGGTCGTGATTTATTGGGGGGAGCACAACAGCAAACACATCCGGTTCGCTGTCGTAATATTTTTTGTTTTTCCGGTACACGGAATACGGAATATATATCTTATCAAATCCGAGATTATACGCTTCCCGCGCCTGCTTGTGAGTGCGCACCGATGCCGTTTGAAGAATTTCACGGCTTAATGATTTATCGGTTTTAACAAGGTTGAATCTGCCGCCGCTATATACAACGGGTTCTCCGAGAATATGATTTTCAATTTTTTCAATCACAATACGGCGCATATTATTTATTTCTCTCACGGGTATGAATATGTTATCTGCACAATCTATATCAAGAGAGGAATATGCAAAAACCGTTCCGCCGAGTTTTTCAAGCTGCTCTTTTATTCTTTCGGTATCCGATGGTTTATTAAGCGCTGTTTCCACTGCGTTTTCGCTGAAGCTTTCAAATTCAGCGCCGTCAAAAACAGCCTTAAAGTATGCTTTTTCACCCGGATATGCTTTAAATTTTGCACTGAGCATATGCTTTTTTTCGTTTGCGGAAAATTCAAGTGCCGAAGATATAACATCATCGGTTGCACTCGAATAGATATCGTCATTGCTTTTTGAATAGTTGAGCATATGTCTGCCGGTGTCAGCCTTAAAATATCCGTCGGTAAATCCATTTCTGCTGAAAATATCTTCAAGGAGCCTATGGTCTGATTCGTTGACAGCTTGTCCGCCGCGGTATTTATTGAACATTCCCGTTACAGCACTCACATATGCCGCACTCTTCATACGCCCCTCTATCTTAAACGATTTAACTCCGGCATCTTTAAGCTTACCAATATAATCAATAAGCGACAAATCTTTCAGACTAAGAAGATACTTATCTTTCTGCGAAATCTCTGTGCCGCTTCCGTCAATAAGAGTGTAGCTTAGTCTGCACGGTTGTGCACAGAATCCGCGGTTTCCGCTTCTTCCGCCGAGAAAGCTTGAAAAAAGGCACTGCCCCGAATAGCTCATACAAAGCGCACCGTGAACAAACACTTCAAGCTCAATGTTGGAATTATCGCTGATATATTTTATTTCTTCAAAAGAAAGTTCACGTGAAAGCACAACTCTTTTAAATCCCAATTTTTGAGCTTCAAGTGCGCCTGCGAGATTATGCACAGTCATCTGAGTACTTGCATGAACCTTAAGCTCCGGAAAATACTGCTTCACGATATTCAAAACCCCAAGGTCCTGAACAATTACTGCGTCCACTCCGGATTCATATATGAATTTTATAAAATCAAAAACTTCCTTAAGCTCCTGATCAAACATCAGAGTATTGACTGCCGCATAAAGCTTTGCACCTCGAAGATGCGCATAGGTTACTGCTTCTTTAATATCGGAATCGGAAAGATTTGCAGCATTTCGGCGCGCACTGAATCTCTCACCGCCGAAATATACCGCATCTGCTCCGCTGTCAACCGCCACCTTCAGCGCTTCAAGGCTTCCGGCCGGTGAAAGTATTTCCACTTCCCCGCTCATTTTGCACCGTTCTTTCTGAAGCTCTGAATTTCTTCTTTCAAAAATCTTTTTTCTTCCTCAAAAGCAATTTTTTCAGACTGCAATGCGGCAATTTCATCTTTGCTCTTTTTAAGCTCCGCACTCACTCGCTCATACATTGTTTTGAGTTTATAATACTCGTCGCAGATATTAACCGCCGCCAGAACAGAAATTTTCATAGGTTTAAGAGCCGGATTTACAGCAATCTCTCTCATTTTTTTATCAACTGAAAAACAAACCTTATTGATATATTCTTCACTTTCTGCACCGATTATGGTATAGTCACTGCCAAAAATACGAACATTAACCTTTGTTTTTTTATCCATTGTATGTCCTCTTTTCTGCTTACACATATTTTACCAAGCTTATATTAAAATCATACATAATGTATTATACTATAAAATAATGCAAATGAAAAGGTTTTTTTGAAAAAATTATTAAAAATTCCAAAAATA
>JAZSOL010000230.1:0-3378 GCA_045536915.1 Clostridia bacterium | reverse complement strand
TTGAGAATACCGAATTCTTTTTAACTGCGGTTGCAGCAAAAATAACTGTTTCCTCATCAACGGGAAGTTTGATTTTCATTTCACCCTCAAGCGGTATTTCTGCATGGAATATGTAGAATTGTTTTGCTGTCAGATTGCGTTTCTTTTCGTGGGTATGAGATAAAGCCATTGCCTGAGGAACAGGTTTTATATATCCCGTTTCATTCAGCATCATCAGATCCCACTCACCCAGTGCCTCAAAGCAATCAGGTACGGTAACCTCTACGGTCTTGCCTGAGCATTCAAACGCAATTTTTTTATCACCGTTCAGAGATGCAATAAGCAGATGAACGCTTCTGTATCCCTCTCCGACCTCAATTTCACCGCCGTCACATACAACACAGTTTTTCTTTTCATCTGAGAATGAATATTCAACCCCTGCAAAAAGCAGCTTTTCGGGAAGAATTTCGCGGGGAATTGAAATTCCGTTTGTGAGAGTTGATTTATGGCGGTTTGTGTCGTCGGTTATGCCCACCGCGTTGTAATTCAGAACAACCGCATCACCGCAGTCAAATGTATTTTTTTCTTTTTTGAATATCAGCGCAAAACTTCTGATTGAATTATGACCGATATCAAAATGAAGCTTACCGTCGGTTACTTCTGTTTTGCCGATAACGGTTTCGTCTCCCCTGATTTCATATGCTTCTGATATCGCTTCTGAAAATTCAACATCAACTCCGCTTTGGTCAATGCCCGAGCACTCCGCAACACGCAGAATTATTTTATCCGAATCCTGTGCTTTTTTAACGGCGGTAATTCTGACAGCATCATTATTCAGCTTTACTAACGAATAATCTTTTCCGAGAGCACCTTTGTGCTTTTCGGTAATAAAAGTATGCATCGGCTGACAGAATGCATCCGCAAGTGCAGTAACGTTTTCAGGATTGCCCCAATGACCTGCCACAGCAAACGAATAACGGTTAAGCCCCATATCCATAACGTGCTGTGAGCATTCCCATCGATAGTTTGCCATCGGTGTGTGAACAAGAGTCAGTCTCAGTGTTGAACTGTCGGGTTTATCCCAACCTACTCTTGAATCGCTGAAAACCGAAACGCCGTAATTACTTTTTTCATCCGTGATATCCGCCCATTTCTGTGCAGGCACTTCATAAAGCTTTTCTGTATTTGTTCCCCTTCTGACACTGCCGATGCCGATATCATAATTTGCATTTGCATTTTCAGCAGTAACAGCAAATTCAGCTTTCAAAAGGGATGCTTCTTCACGCCAATCCGTTTCGTTATAAACGGAAACATATTCACTTTCACAGTCAAGAGAAATCACCTGAGTGAACCTTGATTTACCTGCAGTTTTTGTTATTTCAAGAGAACAAAGTGCCGTACCCTTGTCCCTGATTCTTATTTCGGGACCGGCTGCATACATATAAGGATTTTCACAGATATCCTTGTGCTTGATCTCCCACGCGGGCCAATCAAAGCTGTGGACATTACTGTAAATTCCGAGCCTTATCGGTCTGATTAAAAGCTCCTTACCCAGCCTTTTGTCAAATATGGAGCATATATCACCGTTTTCATCAATTTTTACTGCAAGATTTTTATTCTCAATGCCTTTTTCGGTTATTATAAGCTCCGTTGACGCCAGGCTCTTTTCCGAAGACTCACGCAAATCATAAACCGCAAGTCCGCAGGAAGGAACATCTGCAATAAATGTAATTTCTCTTCGGGTTTTATCGATTATTCTGGTCTGCGAAGGTACTTCTTCCCCTTTTTTATCAAAAACGCGGAAAAAGTCTGCCTTATTTTCAACCGTAACCCTTACTGCTTCTTTTCTTGACGATGAACTTTGAAGCGGATTTGACACAACAACGGGAATCCCCTCAACGAAAGAGGTATCCATCTGCTCCGAAAGAGCCTTGCAGGCAGCAGTATATTCAGTTGAAAAAGTGTTCATTGCCTGAACATAATCATTATGGCTTCGCTTATAGCATTTTTCAAAAGATGTTCCCGTTATATCATCGTGGAACTGATGGGAAATAACCTTTTTCCACGCGCTGTCAATACCGTACTGAGGATATCCCGAAAGTCCGTTTATGAAAGCTGCGCACAAAAATCTTTCTGCAGCATCGGCAAGAAGCTCGCACCTTCTGTTCCAGCGCTTTGTTACCGTCCTTGAGGTGTAACTGCCTACGCCGTGTGCAGTAAGCAAAAATTCACCTTCATAAACAGGCATTGAATTCTTTGTTTTTTCAGGCATAGCCTCAAGCAAATCAAAAAACTCACGGGTTGTTGCAGAATAAA
Organism: Clostridia bacterium; assembly: GCA_045536915.1. Classification (GTDB taxonomy): domain Bacteria; phylum Bacillota; class Clostridia; order UMGS1810; family UMGS1810; genus RGIG1828. The sequence continues at coordinate 1,083 of JAZSOL010000230.1, read as the reverse complement.
CTTCCGTTTCGTTATTTTCGTTGTTTCGCTGTGCATTCACAACATTCTTAACCGATGATTTATGGGGCGAGCCACCTCTGTCACCTATTCCGTGATAAGCAAAGGTGAATTGAGGAAGATTATTCTTTTTGCTGTTTTCAAGTTTTTCAAGCACTCTGTTTGCTTTACTCATATTTTTAAACGCAGTTGTGTAGGAAAAAGGCATAAGAGATGCCCATATACCTTTACCGTCAGCACCATTCCATTTCCCGTAGTCAAACGGAATCTGAACAGAGCTGCCCCAGAAAAGCTTTCCCGTTGAAAAGCCTGTCAGTCCCGAATGAGCCGCAATGCTCGGCAGAGCCTTACCAAAGCCGAAACAGTCAGGCAGAAAAATATCGTTTGACTGCACACCGAATTCTTTTTTGAAAAATCCGTTTCCGTAAAGTATATTTCGGATAAGAGCCTCAGGTGAGGGAATATTCACATCACCGTTTTCATAGCAGGCACCGCAGGGATTCCACCTGCCTTCTGCTATGTATTTTTTCAGCTTTTTGTATTCTTCGGGATAATATTCCCTGATAAGCTCATATCTGTAACTACCTTCAAAATTGAATTTATATTCGGGATATTTTTCAAGCAGTTCAAAATTCTTTTTCAGCGTATCAGGAAGATACTCGTCGATTGTCTGTTCTAATGTCCAGAGCCACGAAGTATCAAGATGTGCAGTAGCTACGGTATATATAGTTGGTTTTTTGTTTTTCATAGTTTTATCTCTCAGTCATAAGTTTTATAAAAGATGGAGATGAGTGCTGTTGATATTTCAATATTAACATTTAAACAGCAAAAAGTAAAGAAGTTTTTGGTAATTATTCCGATATTTTACGCTTTTCACATTGAGTAATAACGCTTATCATTCGTTATCCGGAAAAGCCGTGATTTTTAATTTTTTATTTATGGTTCGAGAAAAAGTTTCCGATAAACTATTGCAAGTTTTGTTAAAAAAGTGCATAATTAATATGGTTATTTGCAAAATCGAGAAAGGAGATTTTAATATATATGTCTCAGGAAACAGAAGAAAAGAAGATTCAGACTGAAAATTCT
>JAZSOL010000104.1:0-1827 GCA_045536915.1 Clostridia bacterium | reverse complement strand
CGCATCGGTTATGTTTTGCAAAACACAGCTTTCGACGGTTATGGTGTCAATATCTACGTTTATGTTGTTTATTCCGAGGCTTTTGTCTGCAAAGGATGCAGTTTTTTCGAAGCTTTCAAAAACCTTGTCGCCGGGTGCGCTATCACTTTTTAAAACAGCTGTCTTTTTGCCGATGGGCTTTGAGTTATCGCTTTTGTTGACAACAAACGCCTTAAGTGTTATGCCCTCGTAGGAATCAAGGTCAATATAGCAAAGAAGTGTCTGTTCACGTTCTCCGGGTTCAATGCTCTTTTCGCCGGAGGATACCGAAACCATTCTTCCGTTTTCGTTGTATGCCACCACAATAAGCTCAGCCGTTTGGGTAACATCCAGACTATTGCCAAGGCTTACCGCCGCACACACACTTCCGGAATCAGGAAGTGATGAAGCGCTGAACTGCGGCACCGATGCATAAAGCCCCTTTGAAGATGTGGTAAAAGTGTGAGTCTCTAATGGAATTTCCTTTGCCGAAGCATCTGCAAGACCTGAAAAATAAACCATGTATGACGAATCTTCTTTTAAGGGCTCTTCAGGCAAAATGGTAAGAATGTTTGCACTCAAGTTTACATCCGCTTCAATTCTTTTGCCTTCGGAATCCGCAATATACGGCACATTTCCCGGATTCAAATATACATTTTCCGAAAATTCAAACTCTGCCGCATCACCTATACCAAAGCCCGTGGTACCATCAAAAACATTTGAATAAACCACTTCAGGATTTTGCGCAGAACCTGCAGCCCCGAACCACATTTTTGCAAAATAAATTTCTGTTCCGCCGATTGCCTCAGTTATACCCATACCTGCCTGAGCGAATCTTATCTCTTCAATTCTGTCCCATGTAGGATTTCTTGTTTTGGTAAAGGATGAAAACGGAATAGCCATAAGCTTCCAACCCTCAAAATCGACCTTCATAACCTTTCTGAAATCTACCCATTGCCCGGCTTCGTTAGTACCGCAGTATACAACAAGTGCATATTCATTGCCGGTATTTTTGGGAGAATACGCCCAGATATACATAGTGTCACAATCAGTTACATTCTTGTAGTCCAGCTTAAAATCCATTCTATACTGATTGGTTGTTGTCTCAGAAATATAGTACCTTCCGAGGGTTTTGCCGTGGGCAAAATCGGGTTTGGATTCTGTGATAAAAGTATATTCAGCTTTAGAAGGTGCCCAGCCCTCTGTGCCGGTGAGGGTAAAGTCACATATCAGCCTTTCAGCGGATTGCACCCCGGAATCTGATTCAACCGAAATCGAATTCACGCACTCCTCAAACTGACCAGCAAAATCTATAAGGGTTGCAAAAGGCATTTTTCCTGCAATCATACTGTTTGCCATGTCAAGATACACACCGGAAAGGCTGCTGTATTTTTCAATAGCCGCCATATCATCAAACAAAACATCAGCATAATCAAGAGCAAATGCACCAACTGTATTTTCATCGCATACGTCAAGCTCCGATTTCATGGCTTCTGCATTTTCTGCTGTAGCCTCGATATCTGCAACATCAGTGTATGGTTTGTTTTTCAAAACCCAGCTTATGACATTGCGGTTTGAGTTGTAGTCTGAATAATCAGCATCCTTAAGACCAATATCGTCCTGATAGTCATTCAGCACCTGACCAAGGTTTCTGATTCCGCTTGCAGAATTTACCGCATCTAAAATCTCTTTTGTGCCGTCATCGGTTGTAAATGAAAATTCACTTTCATAAAGAGGATTCCCTTCGGCTGAATATATGTTCTCTATTTTTACCGTGTAGGTTACGCCCTTTTTCATATTTTCCAAAAG
>JAZSOL010000052.1:0-2835 GCA_045536915.1 Clostridia bacterium | reverse complement strand
TTGAGAATTTTGAAGGCTACGCATCGTCTGAGGACATCATGGCAGATGGTTCTGTCATAAAAAATTATAAAGGTGTTGCCCCTACACCCGGAAGCATTGGCGAAAATCCGGTTATGGTTGTGGATTCCGTAAGCGGTGCCGATACTATAGTATACACGAATCCGGAGCTTTTTGAAGGCGATGTTAATGTTTTTAAGTTCAAAATAGGAGCAGATCAGGCTCCAAAGCTTAACTGGAAGAGTTCATCAAGCCTTGTGGTTTCTCACACGGATGATTCGGGCAACACGGTAACAGACTATATTTTTGATTTTGCGTGGAGTCTTGTGCGCCACAAAGAAAACGGAACATCGGAAAAAGGAATCTGCGGTTTTGCTGCAAGGAAGCTCTATAGCGTAGTGATAAAAACATCCAAAGTAAAAAAAGACGGAGATTACTTTTACGATATTGCATACAGCGTGGATGGTAATGAATATTCGGTTTCATTCCCATCCACCGAAGACGGCACAATGTGTATTGGTTTTAAATCCACCATCGGCAACAAGCTCTACATTGATGATATTGAAACTTATTCGATAATTTCGGTGTTACCGTCGGTGAGTGTTGAGGGGCGAAGTGACGTTTGTGTAAAACCTCTTATTGAAGTTGAATTTTCAGATGCAATTGATGAATCAACTCTTTTGCCGGATGCAATATCTGCCGGCGATGTTAAAGCCGGGAGCATAGAATCCCTTGGTGATAACAAACATCTTATCACCCTTGAAACGGCTCTTAAAAAGAACACCGAATACGTGCTGGATTTAGGCGTAGTGCGTGATGCAAACGGCAATGCACTCAGAAAAAGCACCTTTGAATTTAAAACCTCCAATACAGCCGTTATAGCCGAAAATGGTGAGCTGGTTAATACCTCTGACGCTGAATCGGAAAATATTGTAATCTACACTCCCGATTATGACGAAAGCGGTGCAATGACAAATAAATCTGCCAATCATGTTACCCTTGCTCCGGGAGAAGCAGTTACTTTGGAAAACGAAGATTTTTTTGCGGTTTCAGAAGATTTCACCCCGGTTGCGGCATCGGTTTTCCCTATGGACGGTGGAAAAACCGATGAAGATTTTGGTGCGTACTATGACGGTGAAGCAGGCGTTCTCACGGTTTTTGGCAAAACCGATTCTGCATTTAAAGATGAAAAGATTTCACTTAAGCTTGAAAATTCGGATGGGGCTTTGATTTTTGCCGGAATAACAAAAACTTCATCCGGCGGATATTTCAGCATAAGTCATCCTTTTTCTGAAGAAACCGGAAACTACAGAATTTTTGCAAAATCTGTAAATGAGGAATTTTCAGAAAATATAAAAATAATAAATTCCGAAGATGCCCCGACTCTTAAGGAGGATTTTGAAAGCTACACCAAAGGCTCCGAAATAATTGCAGGCTCCAGAATTATAGAGGAAGCAACCAAAGAAAGTCCGGAGATAGAAAATCTTTCGGGCAAAGCTATGGCTGTGGGCTCCGGTACGGTATACACCTATTCAGAGATTTTTGATAAAGACCTTAGCATTTTAAAATGCAAAATCGGAGCAGACTTGGCACCAAAGCTCAACTGGGGAAGCTCTTCAAGTCTTGTTTTTTCTCATTCAAACGAAAGCGGAATAATTGTTGACGATTATATTTTTGATTTTGCGTGGTCGCTTGTGCGTCACAGGGAAAACGGAGAATCCGAGAAAGGAATCTGTGGCTTTGCACCGCAGAAGATGTATGATGTTGAGATAAAAGTTGTGAAGGTATCGAGAGAAGAAAGGTTTTTCTATGATGTTACCTACACAGTTGACGGAGCGGAAAATAAAATTTCCTACCCCACATCAGAAGACGGCAAAATGCGCATAGGATTTATGTCCACTTCCGGCAACAGGGTTTATGTTGACGATATTGAGGTTTCGGGATTTGATCTTATAAATCCAAGGGTAAACATTGCAAACCGTACTGATGTTTCAGTTAATCCGATGATTGAAATAACATTTCCGGGCGAAGTTGATATTGAAACCGTTTCACCTTCCAATATTTGCATTGAAAATATTTATGCCGGGGCTATAGAATATGCAGGTGACGGTAAATACCTCATCGCCTTATCGGAAGCTCTTGTAAAAAACAAAGAATATGTTCTCGACATAAGTTCAGTTCTTGATTTCTACGGAAATCCGCTTATGGAAAACAAATTCAATTTCAAAACCAAAAATACTGCGGTTGTGATTGAAAACGGTGAGGTGTTCAATACGTCTCATGATGAAAGCGAAAACATAACGGTTATAACTCCGTCATACAATCAAAGCGGCACTATGACCGGCAAAACAATTGTCAGCCGCCAAATCGGTGCACTTGAAAAATACAATCCCGGAAGCGATAAGTTCCTTGTGCTTACTCCGGATTCAAGACCTGTTGCATCAGAGGTTTATGTGCTATCATCCGGCATAAAAAATGATGAATTTAAGGTAGAATTTAACTCTGTCACGCAGAAAATGACTATTTCCGGCAAAACCGCAGGAGCATATGCAGATGAAATCATAGCAATAGGAGTGCAGGACAAAAACGGTGAATTTGATTATGTGTGCACAACCAAAACAGGAGAAAACGGATATTTTGCAATTTCCTACACTCCGGCTTCCAAAAGCGGAAAATATACCGTTTTTGCAAAATCCATGACGGAGGAATTTTCGTCAAATGCAGTTATACGCCTTAAAAAAGATGCCGGTGCTCTGCTTGATTCGGTAAACTCCGGAAACGAAGCAGACATTATTGAAGCACTTGAGTTGTATGATAATGTGATATCGTCAGAACTTG
>JAZSOL010000295.1:0-5108 GCA_045536915.1 Clostridia bacterium | reverse complement strand
AGCTGTATTACGGCCAGTGCCGCCAGTCCCCAGATGAATGGCACAAACCACTCGGGATTTTTACCTGTAAGCAGGCGGTCCATAAAAATTCTGGAAAACGCAGGGTTAATTATTCCTATCAGTGAAGCGATAACCGTTGTGATTATAGTGAAAGCAACGGCAACACCTGCGCCTTTTAGCCTTTTCTTTGCAAAATCAACCACACTGTCGGGTTTTCCACCTGGCGTAAAGACTTCTGACGGTTCAAACATCAGGCAAATGCCGGTGAACGATTTGTCAAATGTCTCCATTGTCACGGAATACGTTCCTTTTGCAGGGTCATTAAGCACAGCTTTGTTGCCCCTGAACCCGTTGAGAACGAGAAAATGATTGAAATTCCAATGAATGATGCAAGGAAACTTGCCGTTCTTTTTTAAGCCTTCGGGCTCATAACGGTAGCCTTTGGCGGTAAGTCCGTAGCTTCTGGCGGCCTTAAGTATATTTTTGGCGTTGGAGCCGTCACGGGAAACTCCGCAGTCTGCGCGCACCTGCTCAAGCGGAATCCATTTATCGTAATAAGCAAGTATCATTGCAAGCGATGCTGCTCCGCATTCAAGTGCTTCCATCTGCATTATAACGGGAACTTTAACCGTGCCCGCTGTTACAGGATGTTTAATCGATTTTTTCTTTTTAGCCATAACCGACACCTCAATTTATAACGAAAGACATCGGAGAAATGCTTTCAACCACGATATCCGCACTGTAAATTCCTTTATCAGATTCGCCGTTGACGGCAATGGGATATACCCATTCACCGTTTTTAAGATTGCCGACATGAAGCGCATATTCGGATAAATTATCACTTACGGTAACGGGCTGAGCAGCAATATCGGTTATCACACACTCCTTATTATCTATCATAACCTTCATGCCCACTTGAATTTGCTCAATATCCGCTTCCTTAACATATACGGTTATCTCTGATTCTTTAACAACCGCAACCGTTGTAACCGTAGTATCAAGATGTCCCAGAACACCCCATATACAAACACCGATAAGAAGAATCACAATGGCGGCAAGAACCATCCATACACCGGGATTGGACACCCTTATATATTCGTTAAGCTGTTCAGGCGAAGAAACCTTTTCTATACTCTTTTTTCTGAATAACTGTTCATTCATAACACTTTCATCCTTTTTTCGCTGTGATATCTTCCAATGCTGCATCAGTTGCTTTTTCTACATAGTCAATAAACTCTTTCAATATCCGCTGACCGATTGCACGGTAATCCATGTCAAGCATCCTTGCAATTTTCGCATTCCGTGTTTCTTCGGGCACACCGTAGATACTCATTATCTGATTCAGTGCTCCCGAAATCCTGATGTCGAGCGGTGCGGAATTATCCGTTGTCATAAGAGTTGCATATTCTATACCTGAAACAAGTATTTCGGCTTCAATATACTGATATTCTGTCCAATTCTTACAGTAATCGGTATAAACCTTTTTCGATCTTTCAAGGTCGTTCTTGCGAATAATTTCAAGCGTCATCGGACTTTGATATGCAGAAATAAAAAAGTCCTTTGCAATTTCATTTTCCTCACAAGCCGTCACCATCGACATAAGTTCAATGCAGATCGGCATAACAGAATCTGTGCTGTCATCAGCTTCATTTTCCATCAGCTTCCACTGAAAATCACACAGCATATCAACAAGCTGCGCAAGCAGGTGCTCTTTAGTCGGAAAATGAAACATAACATTACCTGAGCTGATTCCTACCTTTTCACCGATTTGCCTTACAGATGTTACGGAATAGCCTTCTTCAAGAAACAATCGGCTCGCAACCCGAATTATTTCCAGTTTTGTGACGCTCGTTTTTTTCTTTCGCTTTAATGCCATCTCAGCCTTCTCCTTGTTACACAATAGAACGCGTTTTAGAACACACTCTATTTTAAATTAAATAAAAACTGTTGTCAATAGTTTATATAAGAGAATATATTGTTTTAATCGTTTACTCAGACATAATTACAGTGATTTCATTTTAGCTGAACTTAAAAATGTTGGAGCTTAAGACAAGAAAAAGATTGAATATAAACAAAGACTGCAAGGATTGTTCCGTGCAGTCTTTGTTGCTGTATAATTTAAACCTAAGTATGATGATTATAAAAACAATTTGATAATTCCGTTGATCAACACACTGTTTTGAAAGCAGTCAAATGATGATTGTAAAATATTTCCGTAAAACTGAAGAAATGATTCACCCCAATCAAACGGAAGAATCTCTGCAAATGCCTGAGCAGGCAACACAACAGGTGCCATAAGTAACATCAACGGTACTACAATAAATCCCATAGTTTTTTCCTTTCTGCCTTTCGGCACGGCGGAGGAATTAAAGCCGCAACCTCCGCCGCACGTCCAAGGCTCTTTTTGTTCCTTTAGCGCCTGATTGATAAAAAAATCCAAGTATAAATTTAAAAGATGCTGCTGAAAAAATCTATTACCGGTTCAATTATATAATCTTTGATTAATATAAAAGGTGCCAAGGGTATTGCAAAAGGCAATAAGGGTAAAATTATCATTCCCATTCTTTTTTCTCCTTTCTGCCTTTCGGCACGGCGGAGGAATTAGAGCCGCAACCTCCGCCGTACGTCCAAGGCTCTTTTTGTTCCTTTTTCGTTGAATTCAATACAAAAAAATTAAAGCAATATTACGTAAAATCTATATATCGGATTACTTTAACAATTAAAAATTGCATCAAATATTGCTATAATCCATCCGAAATGGTGCCACTGCAATAATGCCAAGAACCCATAAGCCCATGTTAAACTTACTCCTCTCTGTTGTTTGAAAAAATACAATTCCGGATGTGTCGGATTAAAATTTAAAAAACAAACGAATTATATCGAATATTCTATGGAATTAATTAAAAGTTAAAGAATGATAAAATTTTATGGAACAGAATTCTGACGAAGTAAATGAGACGGTCAAAGAAATCTGCTTTTGAGGTGAGTTCAATTGTGGCCTCGATTGACTCAACGTCATCGTTATAAATGTTTTCAAGGCGAACGGTAAGTTCATCCTCTCCCTTAAAATATGCAAGAAGATTCTCTGCGGATTCGCCGAGTTTTCCCTGATATTTTGCAACTTCTGCCGGGAATGCTTTAAGTGCTTCGTATTCGGCAAGCCAAGCCTCATCACTTTCAAACATATCTTTAAGGTTCCAGGTATATTCTTCCGGAACTTCGCTTCGTTTAAGAATTTTCTGATCTGCCATAATTCAAAAACCTCCGTAAAAATTATCCGTTCGGGATTTTTCCCGCGTACACGCACATTATACTACATATCGAAAACAAATGCAAAGAAAAAAAGACGGCTTTTGCCGTCTTTTATCATTTTGCTTCCTCAATAAGTTTTTCTATTCCTTTAACCGTTCGCAAAAGTTCCCTGTCGATGCGCGTTATCTGGATCTCTGTTCCCTCTTCCTCGATTCTTGAAAGAAGCTCGATGGTTGCGTATGAATCAAGAAGACCGCTTTCAACAAGGTCGATTTCCTCATCAAAAACCCTGTCATCGTCACAGATTTCATAAAGCAGTTCCTTTATGTCGGTCATAGATTTAAAAGCTCCTTTCTGTTTATTTTTCCATTTTCATTTACCGGAAGATTTTTTAGGATCTTTATGCTTTTGGGGATCATATATTCCGGAAGTTTTTCGGAAAGCGATTTTCTGATAAAATCCGCATCTGCTTTTCCGCAGACGAAGGCTTTTATCATTCTGACCTCCCCTTCCGGATTTCTTTTTGCAACAACAGCGCAGCTTTCAACACCATCGATTACAGAAAGATTTGATTCGATATCTGAAAGTTCAATGCGGTAGCCTTTATATTTTATCTGGCTGTCCGCTCTTCCTTTACAATAAAGTTTTCCGTCCTTTATAAAACCAATGTCGCCGGTCCTGTAACAGTTTTCCCCATTTTCTGTAAAATGGCCTCCGGCTGTTTTTTCAAGATATCCGCAGAAAACGCTTTTGCCTTTGAGCACGATCTCATCGTCTTCAGTATATATCTTTACTGCCGCAGAAGCAATATCTCCGCAGGGAAGAAGTTCTTCGTGCTCAAGAATTTCTTTTGTTATTTCCGATGCACAAACGGCGGAAGTTGCTTCCGTCGGTCCATAGGCATTGATTATTCTGATATCCGGAAATCTTTCAAAAATCTTTTTGCAAAGGGATTTTTGAAGGCTTTCTCCGCAAAAATAAAGGCATTTTACAAAAGGATAATTCTCCTCGTTAAAATCGTTATTCAAAAGACAAAGGCGCATAAATGTGGGAGTTATAACAAAAACTTCTATTTTTTTGTCCTCTATCGTTTTAAAAACACAGTCAAAATCGTTTTTGTCCTCAAGCTGAACTATTGCGTGTCCGCCGAAAAGAGCATAGAATATTGCTGCGATGCTCAAATCAAAGCTGAATGCCGCCTGATTAAGAACGGACGCGTGCTCAAAAGAATTCATCGGTTCAATGGCCGTTATCCAGTTTATAAAATTATCAAGATTATCTCTTGATATGGGAACGCCCTTTGGTTCTCCGGTGCTTCCGGAGGTGAAAATTATATACGCTGTTTCGCTTTCGGTTTTATTTTGAGCACCGTTTTCTGTTTTTATTATTTCGATATTATCTTTTGAGCAGTCTATTAAAGTTCCTGCACCGGAAGAAGCGATTATTTTATTTTTTCTCTCATCCGGAAAAGCAATATCCACCGGAACATAGGCTCTTTTCTTAATAAGACAGGCTATTATCGCCGCCATAACTTCCGGCGTTTTTCCGCCGAAAATAATAACAGGAGAATTATCACCTTTTTCAAAGCTTTTTGAAATTTTCACTGCTTTTTCAAAAAGTTCCCCAAAGGTCAGTTTTTTGTCTTTATATATGTAAGCTATTTTGTTTTGATATTTTAAAAAAATATCATTTAATTTTTCAAGCATTCAATCATCTCTAATCTGTTCTTTCGGTATCAGCGAGTGGTCATACATAACAAGGGAATGATTATCAAGAATAAGCTCCTTGCGGATCTGAGCACCGCTCTCTTTTTCTATAACCAATCTGTAAACCTGGGATATGCGGTAATAACTTTC
>JAZSOL010000155.1:0-3031 GCA_045536915.1 Clostridia bacterium | reverse complement strand
TAAGAGAACCAAGCTTTATGCGGTCTGCTTCATCGAATTTATCGAAGCACGAAAGTATTCCCGTCATAACCTCCTTAACCTGACTTAACTCATCGGGATTTTCTGCTCTTCCAAGCACCATTCTCATCATTCTTGCACCGTAGATGCAAGAATCAAAGCTGTTTAAAATCCAATCCGCCATATTATCGGTGTATTGCTTTGAAATTTCAAGACTTGTGCCATCAAAAATGTTCACAAGCTCTGCCGCAAAGCCAAGATGCGAAAGCCCGTAGCTTCCGTTCATGCCATGGAGAGTGTGGAAAAGATATGAGCCGTCTTTGTAAAACCCATGACCTTTGCTCACAGTGTATTTTGCTCTTTCGGAATCAAGCAGATTTTCCTGAAATCTTCCGTTATCCACATATGCAAATGCTTCCTCAGCATATTCTCTATATTCCATAAGTCTCGCGGCATCACCTTCAAGAGCCGCCGCTCCGATTATGAGCTTGCAGGCATTCATATAGTTTGCACCCGAGGAATATACCGTTGGCGATACATAGTTAAAGCATTTCAGATAATCCGATATCTGTTCATCAGTAAGAACGTTTCTTACCATCATGAGAGCCGGAATCAAGTAGCCCGGAGTTGCAAGCTTCCAGTCATACCAATTAAAACCACTTGTGGAATGCCATCCGGTGCCGTTTATTTCATTTTCGCCGTAGCGATTCCGGTAAAACCACTCAAGACTATAGAGTATATCGGCAAGGAGCTCTTCATCCATATATAGCGAACAACCGTATGCGGCATAAGCACACGCCATCTGATAGATGCGCTTTGCAGTTGTTGACATATGAGAGGTCGCAGTCGAGGTTTGATCCGTAAAAAGCTCAGCGCTTTCTTCTTTTATAAGCAGAGCTCTCACACCTGTTGCCGTGCTTTCCAATGAATCAAGCTTTGACTTTACGTTTGAGTCTGAGGTGTCATTTATTGTTTCATTCCCCACCAGAGTTGTGATCCAGTTTGTTATCACAGCCTCACAGTCGGCAGAGGAAGCACTTTGTCCGGAGTGTTCGTCAAGTCTTGCCGCAATTTTTTCGGTGGCTACGTTTACTCCGCAGGATTCATATTCATTTATGCTTTTTATATCATCCTCCGAGCCCATAACTGCAAGTCTTCCGTCAGATTTAAAGGGTATTTCAAAAAGCGCACACACATCCTCAAGAGGAACATAAAGCATACCGTCCTTTTCATAAGCTTTTGCCGAGAGTCGGTGCACATACGCACCAACTTCAGATGTAGCCTTTCCGGCTGTGAATGTGACTGTCAGCTCACCGTCCGAAAGAGATGTGCCGTCTGATGTCATACCGAAAAGCTTTTCAAAAAGGCTCAGCGGAGCGTATGTTATACCGTCTTCGTATTCTGTGGCTTCATCAAGCCACACTTCGGAAAGCTCATCATATGCCTTGCATGAACCGGCATATACTGCTTTTGAACCGGCTGTGACATCTTCGGTCATGTCATATGATGAATCTTCAAGCCAGATGGCATCAATGTGAAAGGTTTCTCCTTTAATTGATGAGTATGTGTAGGTTTTACCGCTTTTCAAAAAGGTTTCGCCAAGCTGTTCCTCAGCTCCGGGGTAGATGTTCCACGCACTGCAGTTCAGCATGACATAGAGGTTTTCGGGAGTGCTTGCCCAGTGTTTTTCAAGCTCCGACACCTTTACGGAGTATTCCTGCCACCTGCCGTTGGTTTCATGAACCGTAAGGTGACAGCCCTTATCACTGCTTGCCGAAGCGGTTATTTCTTCATTTACAAGAATGTTGATTTTCTGACCGCCAACGGGAGCATATACTCTCATTTTGAGAAGGTCATATTCACCGTATGCCGCAAAGTCATATGGCATTATTATGTGAGTAGATGTGGTATTGAAGGTGTAGGAGAGCGAGCTTTTTCCCTTATAACTCACAGACGTATCGATTTCGGCATTGGTACTCACATCGGAATTCCTGTCAGTAACCAAAACGTCACCGGGAACATTCCCGTTTGAAAAATCCGCAAGAATTACCTTACCGCCGCTTATCGTTGCTGCCTCTGCCGGCTCTGCTCTGAATTCAGGCAGAGTGTTTGCAATAAGTAGAAGGCAAATCAGCAATATAAAGATTTTTTTTATCAGCCTCATATTATACTCCTCCGTATGTATTGGTGAGGATTTATTATTTTTTAAATACGCATTCTACCGATCTTCCCACAGAGCCTTCTGCGTTAATCTTCAAAACGGTGTTGGAGCCTGAGGGAACAATTTTAACCACCTCGTCTGCGCTTACGGGAGTGTAGGCACCCGAAAAGCTTACGTTAAGTGAGGTAAGCTTCTGAGTAGGATCAGATACTGCAATTTTAAATTCACTTTCCTTATCCTGCATTATAACCATACATGGGTTATCCACGGTTACACCGCCAAAGCTTCCTTTTTCCCAGAAGGTGATATAAGTCACACCGGTTCTGTTGTCTTTGGCAGCCTGAACCTTATTGTTATTGGCAAGCACAGTGATTGCATTTGTATCGGCAAAGGCTTTTGTTGCCTCAGTTGATGCTCCGGGCAGGAGAACATAGGCATAAGTGCCGTTTGTGGGATTCACACCGTGAGTATACCACATTTCAAGATACGAAAATTCGCCTCTTGTCCAGCGCGTTTTGATACTTCCGGGGTTTTCACCGCGTTCCTTCGGGAAGTAATATCCGCAGCGTCCGTCAACGCTGAGCCAGGTCTTGTCGGAAATATCAATTTCATCTTTAAGAAGATGGAGCACATTTCCATCGGCAATAATCTCGTCGGCACCGTATATTTCAGGGTCAGAAAGACCGATTGTGCCGTCGGGGTTCGTGGGATAAATTCTGCATTCGGTAATGCTTACCCATTCGGAGTTTGCAGAGTTACCGTGGTTGATGTATTTAAGATACCGTGCATCCTTTCCGCCAAGGTCAAACACCTCATCGGTTTCCTGGTTTCCGCTGCTTGAGCCCTCAAACACGATTTAAGTCGGGGGCCAAG
>JAZSOL010000299.1:0-2064 GCA_045536915.1 Clostridia bacterium | reverse complement strand
TGTTGATTTTGAAGATGTCACAACCGATGCCGGCAAAAATCTTGCCATAGTAAAATTCTACGGACCGGATGGCAAGCTTCTTACAAACAGTTTTGGAAATACGCTTACAGCAAACAGAAGCGCCTCCAAAACGGCCGGTGCAAATTCATCGGTGGTGGATATTGCACAGTGCCCATTCGGAAGCTACGGCAAAAGCATATACCTTAGCTCGGTAAAGAGCGACCTGGCAAACGATCAGGCTCAGCTCAATCAGTTCAGCGTAAATCTTACCGAAGGAATTGCCGTAATGGAAATGGATTATCTTTTCCGTGACTTCAATACCAACAAAATAGTGGCAGGACTAAACTGCAAAAACACCTCCAATTCTGCTTTCTGGGCAGGGATGCTTCTGCTTGAAAAAGACGGATATTTTTCCTTTGGTTCCAATAAGCTCAGATGTCTTAAGGATACCTGGTATAATGTAAAGCTTATATACAACATAAACGCCGGAGCACTTTCGGCAGTTATAGACGGTAAATACATGGGCACGGTTTACAAAGAGGATAAAACCTTGAACACGGTGCGTTTCAGCTTCCAGCTCACGTGTACGGACAATACCGAAGCCTATGCCGATAATTTTAAAGTAACAAATCTCAAATACTGATGAAAGGGGGATTATATGAACAGAAAATTTACAGGTGTTTTAATAAGTCTGATGATTCTTGCAGGTGCTTTTTGTCCGTCGGTAATACTGGCAGAGGAAGCACACACGCAATTATCATATGATTATGAAAACCTACGGCTTTTTGAGGGAACAAAGCTCACTCTCAATGCATCAGCCACCGGCGGCGAGGTTGTGTCGCTTATGTTTTCAGATGACGGAAGCTCATTTGATTTGCTGAGTGAAAAGCCGGCAGATGAATCGGTTGAATTTGAAATAAAGCTTTCAGAAAGCACCAACTATTTTAAAACTGTGCTTTATGATGCGTCAGGTAATGCTGTGGCAGAGTCAGATATTGTTGAAATTGAAGGCTATGCCGGGGAAATATACAGCGAAATCTGGAATGTGAATTTTGACTCCGACATAACTGCTGTTCAAAAAAGCACCGACTCAACCACAATTCAGTTTAAAAACGATGCCGGTCAGGAAATATTAAATGCCGATTCCTCAAAGCTTGCCGGCGACATAGGTGCTGTGGATTGCGGAAACAGCATCAGCGTAGCCCAAAGCCCCAATGAGGAAAATGGCAAATCGCTGAAAATTCTCACAAAAGCCGGTTCAACCAAGGTATCACAGCTTAATTCATTCGGTGTGAATCTTACCGGGTCAAACAAAGCCGCAGTATTCAAAATGGACTATATGTTTGAAAGCTTCAACGAAGGCGATTCCACCAAAACCATGACGGTTATGGGTATTAATGACGGAAAAAAATGGTACCCTCAGCTTACTCTCAAAAACAACAGGCTCACCTTTGAAGGGAAAACTTTTAATGTAACCTCCGGAAAGTGGTATACTGTAACGCAGATAATTGATTTTTCAAATCAGCAGATAATATGCCTTATTGATGATGAAATTCTGGGAGTCGGAAGCACGGAGGGACTCTCCGGCAATACCACCAGACTCAGATTTTCGCATGAATATACTCTTTCTTCAAAAGACCTCGTAACATGGGTAGATAATTTTAAAGCATATGAAGCAGATTTTCAGAAAATCACCAGAGAAAAGGTGTTTGAAATTTCTGCCGATGAGGTGGAAGGTGTGATATATGCCGGAAACAAGATTGGCGCAGAGGCTGATGTTCAGAACTATGATGATGCATATGAGGTTATATATCTTACTTCACCGGACGGTGATGAATACCTTGAGGCTTCACGAGCACCGGTTGGTGAGAGGGCAAAGCTTCCGCTTGATTATAAAACAACCTATATAAAGGCAATTCTTACGGATTCATCAGGAAATGAAATTGCCGAAAGCAATGTTCTTACCCGGGAGGCAACAGAGCTTTTCATGCTTGAAAAAGTGTGGGATATTAACTTTGAAGACCTTACAGTTTCCAAAAACGGTGCAGCGGTCTACATTTGCAA
>JAZSOL010000027.1:0-4023 GCA_045536915.1 Clostridia bacterium | reverse complement strand
AGCGGTGGGGTTGCCAATTCCTCACCGCTTAATTTTATTTTAGAAAGGATATGATTTTTTGGCAGCTGAATACAGCTTTGTTCCTGTTCAGACCGTTGCGGTTGACGGAAACGTTACTTTTATGGAAGGCGCAAGAGCCTGTCATAAAGGCTTTATCTCCCACAGAGATAACTCCGGCATCTTCTTCCTTAAAGGTGCAAACAACGGTTATAAAGCAATTTATCGCGTAACTTTTGGCGCAAACATTGCAATTGCGGAAGGCGGAACTGTTGAACCCATTTCCGTTGCTCTTACCATTAACGGCGAAGAACTCCAGAACGCTCTGGCGACAGTCACACCCGTGGCGGCTGGCGACGCTTTTCACGTCAACATCGAAACCTTTATTGAAGTGCCTTGCAGTTGTTGCGTGACCGTTTCTGTCGAAAACGTAAGCGAAACTACCAACATTGACGTGGCGAACGCTAACATTATTTTCGACAGGGTAGCGTAAGAAAGGGGGCGCTATTAAATGAAGGAATATTATGAAATTAAAGAAATGCTTTGCAAAGAACTTAAAGAATATGCTCGTAAAGGTGAACTTTCCGCAGGCTCTCTTGATGTAATCCACAAGCTCACAGATACAATTAAAAATCTGGACAAGATCGAAATGCTTGAGGAATACGAAGATTACGACGAAAGCTACGATGATGGAGGTTCTTATGCACGCGGACGAGGACGAAATGCAAAGCGTGACCGTATGGGCAGATACAGCCGCGAAGGCGAAGGTGGCGGAGGCTATGCACGCAGAAGTTCTTATGCTCGCGGCGGCGGTTACAGCCGTGACGATGGCATGATGTATAGCCGCGATGATGGCAGGGAAGAAATTCTCCAGAGCGTCCGTGAAATGATGCGCGAAGCAAGAAACGATCACGAGCGTGAAGCATACAGACGCGTTCTTGATGAGCTTGAAAACAGTTAATTTTAGTACCCATTTTAGTACCCATTTAGGGGGGTATTTTGGCGTATTTTAGCGTATATTTAGCAAAGTAAAAAAGTGCAAAAAACCGCATAAATAAGCCATTTTATACATATTTATATCGCAGACTCTGACTCTGTTTGTCGGGGTTCGAATCCTCGTGGGGCAACCATAAAAACCGCATTGTTAAGCCAAAAACTTAATGATGCGGTTTTTCTTTATTTTTACCAGTACCCATTTAGTACCCACTTTGCTATAAAAAAGCGCCAAAAAACGGCGCTTTTTTTCTTTAATATGCGAGCTTGTTTGAAGCTTTTTTAATGGATTCGGTATCAACATGAAAATAAATTTGCGTTGTTGATATGTCCGCATGGCCCAAAAGTTCTTGAATATCTTTTGCAGCCGCACCGCCGTTTGCAAGGTAAGTCGCGTATGTGTGGCGGCATTTGTGCATTGAAAGATATTCCACCGGTTCTTGACCGATTGAAACAAGATATTTGTTTGCGTGCTTAAAAGCTCTTTTATATCTGTCCGGCAGTTGGTTGATTGTAAAATAGTTATCGCTGTTTGAAAGGACATAAGAGCCGCCGTGCGGCGTTTTTTCGAGAACTTCGGCAAGTTTATCGGTTAAACCGATAAAACGGCGTTTGCCGCCTTTGGTTGATTTCAAAATGGGTTTTGAGTTTTCGTCTTCGCCGACACTTCTCGAAATGCAAATAACATCTTCGCTGATATCTTCCCAGCGCAGGCCGCAAAGTTCGCCCAGACGCAAACCGGTATAAAGGGGAATGAGAATGTAGTACCCATCTTCAATGTGGTGTGCAGCGTCAATAAGACGCTCTAACTGGCTATGTTCAAAAAAGTGAATTTTTGCCGCCTTGTCTTTTTCTTCCCTGGGTTTAACATATTCGCCGCATGGATTTTCTTCCACAAGGCGGTTTTTTCTTGCGGTTTCAAAAATGGCGTTTAACGCGATCCAAATGTGGTGACGTGCCGATTCTGAAAGCTCGTTTTTTGTTGCCATAAATCTTTCGATTAGAGCGGGGCGAATATCTTTTATTTTTTTGCCGTCGAAAAAAGGGATGATGTGCTTTTCAACGTAAAGTTTATAATTGTTATACGTTCCATCGGTGACTTTGTGATGCTTGTAACTTTCAAGCCATTCCAAAGCCCAGTCTTTAAAATAAACAATGCGTTCTATGCGGCTTTCGTGAGTGTTAGATTTCCATTCCTGGTACTTATCCCTGCATTCGCGTTTTGTTTTTGCATAGAAAGATTTTCCCTCGATGCGGTACTCATAAAGTTTTTTTCCGGCTCTTTCGATTTCCCGGAAACTTCCGGAACCTTTTTCTCTTGCCATTGTTGACAAACCTCCTTTTATTTTATATAATAAAAGGGCAGAAAACCCGAGCAAAAGTTATCTGCCCGCCCTTGCGTTTCTCTCCAGAACGCAGGGGCATTTTTTATTTAAAATTGAAATTGTGCAGGATATGCAAAAGCGGTATAACTTGCAACATCGTCAGCAGTGATGCCTTCGGGGAACGAAAGACTTACGCACTCGAATCCCATTTTGTCATCTGCGGAAATTTCCAAAATGTTAAACACGTTACCGAGCGGGTTTCCATCAGAACCAAAAAGCATTACAGAAACGTAAAGCATTTGCTGATCTTTGCCGGTTGTGTTTTCAACACGACCCATTACTTTTATTTCGCCGTAATCGGTTGTTCCAATGGTAACATCAGTAACAGGACAACGAATCATATCAATATATGCTTCTTCAACATCAATATGAGGAATTACTGTTAAATCGGAAGGAGCGGGACTGTCGAGCATAGCTTCTTCATAATAATATGCGGTTTCGCCAGGAGCTATAATTTCCGGGAAAACGGAAACAAGATTTCTGCTTGCAAAAAGAGCGCCGGAAGCGTCTTCAAGGTCCATTGTTCCGGAAGACAAATAGAGATTTGAATTACCGGTGTTTTTAACTCCAACAATAATTTGAGCATAAGGAGTGCCGATACTGTTAACCCATGTTTTTACCGGGTAAACTGTTGTTTCGTAATCTGTCTTTGATTCGGGTTTTGTCGGTTCTTCCTGCTGAATTATAATTATGTTGTTGTTGAGTTTTTGGCTTGGTTCTTCACCGCCGCAAGCGGAAAAAGAAAAACACATTGCACAACAAAGCACAAAAGCGAGTAACTTTTTCATATTTTTCCTCTTTTCTTTCTGTTGGTGCGGTTTTGCACTTGACAGATTTTTTTATATTGCAAAGCAACACAAGATGTGTTACAGTACAAACAGAACAAATGTTCTTTTAAACACGGAATGTCGCAGTTGAGCGACATTCCATTAAATCAATGACGAATCCAACCTACGCTGCCGTCGATAACATCTATTATGAGAACTGCAAAAATAATTATAAGAATAACGGCAAGAAGGGCAAAAAGTGCGAATTTATCTTTTCTTTCGTTTTTTATTTGATTTTCGTAAATCTGGGTTACCGTTGCGATAAAAGCGGTCACATCTTCGCCTCCTGTTTTTTGGCTTTCTTTAACTCCTGCAAGAGCGTCAAGGGAACCACCGAGGGCAAGAACGAGCTTTGAAATCATCTCAAAAGAGGGTTTTTCGGTCTTGCGGGTAAGCACGTTGTTAATTGTGCTTTCCGGATAGCCTGTCAGATTTGACAGTTCCTTGACGGTTACATTTTTGGCTTGTTTAAGCATTTTTATGTATTCCACTTCCATAGAACCACCACCTTTGACAGATTATTTTATCAAATTTGATATACCGGAAAAAATACAAATCAGCAAAAATGACAGGCTCTGTCAAATTTGCGTATTGAAAAATTGACTAAAATGGAATAAATTCGTATCATCGGAAAAGTTTTTCCAAAATCCAAATTAAAAGGAACGGTGATACGAATGGAAGAAGACCCCGGCGGATTTAGAACCCGTTGCAACAGCGTTAACTATTGGTACTTCGGTATATTTAAACGATAATTCCTTAATTGACATTTCACATCAAAGAAGGAATTTATAGTGAACGAACAAGAATTCGTTAAAACTTTA